>JAYUOW010000295.1:0-2980 GCA_043760555.1 Betaproteobacteria bacterium | reverse complement strand
ATATGGAACTTAACTCATCAACGATAGGCTCAATCGTATCTTGGCCGTGGCTCGTTGGAGCACTTTTAGCTTCACTAATGATTTAGAAATGGAATTAGGTATTGTCGCAGGGTTGACTACTACCGGTACATCATCATTGGTGATGGTGCCTACGCCTTGGCTATCAGAAATTGTTGCGTTTGTCGCTCCACTTAAATTAACGAAAAACGTTTCATTGCCTTCTGGCGTGGTGTCGCCATTTACGGTAACTGTAATGGTTTGGCTCGTTTGCCCTGGCGTGAAGGTGAGCGAGCCGCTTGCAGACGCATAGTCCGTAGGCTGGGCGGCAGTGCCGTCTGCCGTAGCATAGTTCACCGATACAGAACGCCCACTGGCGGCGTTTAGTGCCACTGTAAACGTGGCGTTTACGGTTCCCGCATTACCCTCGGTGACGGTCACATCGTTAATCGAAAGTGACGGCAGCGGATCATCGTTAGTAATGGTGCCCACCCCTTGGCCGTCGACCACCAACGCATTCGTCACGTTAGTGACGTTTACAAAGAACGTCTCGCTAGGCTCGTTCAACGTATCGCCATTCACCGACACGGTAAAGGTGTAAGTAGAGCTTCCGGCGGGAATGTTTTGGCTTGTAAGCGATCTGGCGACGTAATCAACACCCGCCGTGGCTGAGCCGTTAGCAGTGGCGATATCAAACGTCACACCACCAGGACCTGCTGGTGCGCTTAAGCTTACTGTGAACGTAAAGTTAGTCGTGCCCAAATCGCCTTCGCTCGCCGCGACGTCATTGATGGTTAAGTTGGGCTGGTCATCATTTAAAATTGTGCCGGTAGCGCTTGAGGGTGTGCCCACGGTGTAGCCAGCGCCCGGTGCAATCGTAAGTGTCACCGTTTCATCTAGTTCAGGGACAATGTCAGCAGTCGGCAAAATGTTGATAGTGGCGGTATTGGTGCCGCCGGCAGGAATGGTGACAGTGCTGACTGCAGGGGAGTAATCATTATTAGCTGTGGAAGCCGAGCCGCTGCGCGTGATGTTGACGACCGTAGGGGTACTGCTATTACCACTTCGCGTAACGGAGTACACCAAGGGGATGCCACTATCTTCGACTACGCTGGCGGGGGAAACAGAAATGGATACGCTGGGTATATCGTCATTCGTAATGGTGCAGGTAACACTGCTGGCTGAGCCTACGGCGTAGCCAGTGCCTGCAGCAATGCCGACGAAGAAAAATTCGTTGAGTTCCGGGGTTGTGTCGGCAACTGGTGTGATGCTAAAAGTGGCTGTAGTTTGGTTGGCCAAAATAGTAATCGAACTGATGGCGCCGGTGTAGTCGGCGGCATTAGTCTGGCCGTTTGTCACACTAATATTTACCGTTGTGGAATACGGTGCTGCGACGTTACGTGTGACCGTGAAGTCAAAGGATTGGCCACTATCTTCGACAATATTGTTGTTTGCGACAGCGATGGTAACAATAGGCAACCGAACGTTGAGGACAAAGCCCAAAAATGATGAGGCACCCAAAGAATCTTGAACCGTGATAAAGCCATTGACGGTAGTGGGTGCGGCAGTAATCGTGCCGAAAAACAAACCTGATGACGACATGCTGTAGGTTCCAGCGATGCCATTCACATTGAGGTTTGAGAAAGTATAGGGTCCCGTACCACCGGTTCCGGCATATTGGAGCGAAAAGGGGACATTTTGCGTCACGGTAGCGCCACCGGGCGTGTATGACACGGCGGCCGTGGCTGCCGATGGAAAAAATATGCATATCGTCATTAAGCACAAGGTGAGCGCCCAAAATTTGCTTTTGAGAATTGCCAACCAGTTAAGCCTACCGCTTTGCACGTTGGCACCGTAGACGGTTGGTGCTACAAGGGCATCAGCTCCTGCTTGGCTGAGGATGGCAGCGCGAAAGCTTGTGGGGTTTTGCATAGTTGATTCTCCAAGGGGAAACAGCTGCGGGCTTTTTGTTTAAAAATCGCGCTTTTTTGCGCAACAATAATTTAAAAACGTAAAGTCAGTTTTGTGGGTGCGACAACAACGGCTGCGGGGAAGGCTTTTTGTATTGCAAAGAGCGGCTAAACAGCTAACCAATAAGGGTGATTTTTTGGTGAAAGTAATACATGGTTTGCGCTTGCGAGGGCAAAAACCATTTGCATAACGAACGCGCCATCAATTGATCGTGATGCGGACAAAGCTTGGTGCACAACGCAGATTAAAATGAAAAAAATAATAATCCACGGTATCCTTAGTGTAGCAAGCGAAATTCGAGAAACCCAGAAAAACGGCTAATCCTAAAGTAGTAGTGGATGCAAACAACTGTGTCTTGATACTTTATCCCGGCCTTTAAAATACCTGAAGATGCCCGTATTTAGTGCATTTCCAAGCATTCTCTAAAATTGAAAATTAGCTTTCAAAACGCACAATCCAACGTTAATCATTGCAAACTTAAGGTGATATTGATTGCGTACACCGTAGTGCAAGCTGCGGTATATGTATTCCTTATCTAGGTATACGGATTTTCTTGATTTTTTTTATCACGAAAGCGAAAAATAGATTGGCGCATGGCGCGGTTAATTGTTTTATTCGATTTCTAAATCAATCCTGCCATGCACTATTCGTTGGCCATGGAGCAATACTTCAGGTTTTGTAGCCCAGCTCAAGCTGGGCTAAGTCTGGAATTAAAAAGTGGCGCATCGCAGTTGTAGGGCACCCTCGTGACAAAACCATGACGCCAATTTAGTCGAGCGACCGGTGGCGCAGGAACGATCATCACGGTGCCGTTACGAGGGCGCATGCAATGCGCCCCTACAGAGACACCGCGTTTGATTGTTGCTGTATTGCGTTATTTTGAGGTTTGGGCGCATTCATGCACCGCGCTGCGGTTGACGGCGGCGGATAAAACACCTTGTAGACGCCCTATTTTAGGTCATCTCCAGCAATCATTAAACGGTTTAAAGGTGGCAAGCCGCCGTTGTAGGGG
>JAYUOW010000294.1:0-8459 GCA_043760555.1 Betaproteobacteria bacterium | reverse complement strand
TTACGTCAATATCGAGCATATTGACTCAAAAATGAGTGAAATATGGGTCGCGCAGGCGGATTTTGAGCCGATTTAGCCATAGTCCGACAGGCTGCTAGGTGACACGCCCGTGCTGGAAAGCGGTGGCGAGCAAATTATCTTGGTGGCGGAAGACAAAGGCGAACTTTTAGGCTTTGCTTGCGCCTACATTAACGAAGATACGAACTGGGGATCATTTTTAAACAACATTCACGTCAAACAAGCCATGCATCGTCGCGGGGTAGGCACTGCTTTGCTCAATGCCGTTGCAAAGCGCTGTACGACCCCTGTAAGCGGTTTAAATGCTGCAACGGACACCAGTCAACGCCTTTATCTGTTTGTCATTCAAGCCAATATTGCTGCACAACGGTTTTACACCCATCACGGCGCGCAAAATGTAGGGGTGGATGTGTGGGACGCGCCCGATGGCGGTCGCGTGCCGCTATATCGGTTTGCTTGGGAAGATGTCGGGCGTTTGGATGGAGTGTGACAGCGATGGCAGCCGATTGCTTTTTATGGGCGGAAGGCTCGGTAAGATATGAGTTTTTTTAGCCCCCGTAAACACCGCAACATACTGAGCTTTCCATGATGAAAATTTGGGGCAATACCGATTCCGTCAACGTACAAAAAGTTCTTTGGTGCTGCGAAGAAACTGGCTTAGTTGGGCAAATTAGTGGGTGGGAAACCAGTTGATGGGTCGTGCAGGCAGATTTTGAGCCGATCTAGCTATGCTCCGTCAAACTGAAAACAGCTATCGTGCGGCAGCGGTTACCGCGACAACCGCAAACATCAGCTTTTATTCAGCGCGTCCACATCCGCCAAATCTTGCAGTCGTCCCACGGCAAGCTTGTTGGTCTTAAAATTCGCAATGCTAATCACTGGCAGTTCGATACCGCCGAATTCAATGTGCAAACGCGTCGCGTATGCGCTCGCAAAAACAACTCCGTCAATGGATGAAAGCAAATCTATTCTTGCCGGTGGGTAGCCCAATTGAATCACGGCATTCAGCGTCATGAGACCCGCAGTTTTAATGCCAAGTGATCCAAAACCAAATTCTGCCAAAACGGCAATCAACCGCTCGATGTTGTTCGCTTCGGGGTTGAGCCAAACATCGATATCGCCTGTATAGCGCGGGTGGCCATACGCGGCAAGCGCATAGCCTCCCACGACCAGATATTCAACGCGGTGTGCGGTAAGTGACGCTAAAAACTCTTTGAAGTCGGTGTTCAGCATCGGGATGCGCTTGTCTACGTAAAAATTCAACGGCCGCAAATCGCTCTTCCACTGGGCGCGATAGCCAGTAGGCGACGTCTTTGGGCGCATCTTTTTGGGTGGTGATGTGGACTACTTTTTCCATTCCAAAATTATACGCCGATGCGCGTTTCTGGGTTTGCGATTGCGCTGCGGCACGCGGAAAACTGCCGGTACACCACCTCGGAATTCAACGGTGGGCGCAGTGCGTTGTGCCACATTCAACCTTGACGCTCTCATGTTCCACAGGTGAAGTACACATATGCTGTATACTAATGCCATATACAATTTGTGCGGGGGTTTTAATGAGTGTAAGTACCGTTTTTGCAAACAACCGAACGCAGGCCGTGCGGTTACCCGCCGATGTTAGGCTTCCCGACGACGTCAAGCACGTCAGTGTGCGGGCAGTGGGCAAAGAGCGCATTGTTGCGCCGCTAAATGCAAGTTGGGACAGTTTTTTTCTAGATGCCTTACGTGCAACGGATGACTTTATTGAAGGTCGTGCTCAGCAGCTTCAGGCCGAACGTGAAAGCTTAGATTGATTCAGTATTTGCTCGACACCAATATTGTTATTTACGTAGTGAAGCGGCGCCCAATGGAGGTGATGGCTGCGTTCAATAGCAATTCGACTCGCTTGGCAATTTCTACCATTACCCTTGCTGAACTTATGCATGGCGCTGAGAAAAGCGCAAGACCCACGCAAAACTTCGCAGTCATTGAAGATTTTTGTAGCCGCCTTGAAGTGCTACCGTACACCGCTAAGGCCGCAATGCAATACGGCAGCATTCGCGCAGCGTTGGAAAAAACAGGGCAATCCATCGGTGTGAATGACTTGCACATTGCAGCGCATGCAAGGAGCGAAGGATTGATATTGGTGACCAACAATACCCGCGAATTTGAACGTGTGCCCGCGCTGCAATTGGAAAACTGGGTAATAGCTGCTTAGAATAATTATCGCGCAATGTAATTCGTAGGTTGGGTAAACGGACTTATCGTTTGCCCAACACCGGTGGTGTCTTCACCACTGGGTTTGGGCTTGGTGAAGCGTCAACCCAACCTACAAAATGCGAAGATGCCCTATAATAGGGCATCTCCAGCTATATAAAGATAACTTAAATCTCTCCGCGCTGCTGCGCTGGCTTGCCTTCTAACCCCGCGCCGCCATTATGATGTTCAACCGCGGCGTGAGCTTCCAGTGCGTGCTTATCATCGTTGCGCGTAAACCATGCCGTGAAGTTGGTGCCCCATGTATCCACGTAGGTGTAGATCACGGGCACCACTACCAAGGTGAAAATGGTGGAGGTAATAATGCCGCCAATGACGGCGTGTGCCATAGGGCTTTGTTGCTCGGAACCGGCACCGAATGCTAATGCTAGTGGCACCATGCCGAAGATCATGGCGGTGGTGGTCATCATGATGGGGCGGAGGCGTACTTGGCCTGCTTCTAAAATCGCGTCTTCGCGGTTTTGGCCTTCGCGTCTTCTTTGATTGGTGAAATCCACCAATAAAATCGCGTTTTTAGTCACTAGCCCCATCAGCATTAAGAAGCCGATGGCGGAGAATAAATTTAGCGTGCTTCCCCAAAATAGTAGCGCTAACAACACACCTACAAGTGACAACGGTAGAGAAGCCATGATCGCAAACGGGTGCAAGAAGCTGCCAAATTGGGATGCCAAAATAAAGTAAATAAACACCACGCCCATCGCCAAGGCAATTAAGAAAAAGCCGAAAGAATCTTTCATCTCAGCGCTTTGACCGCCTTGCTGAAAGCTGTATCCCGGAGGTAGTTCAACGTTTTTGATGGCTTCTTGAAACGCGTTAGAAACATCGCCTGTGCTTGATCCACTGGCCACACCGGCGGATAGTTGTATTTGGCGCTGCAAATTACGGCGTTCAATTTGACGCTCGGCGAAGGCGGGTTTAAAGTCCGCAACTTGGCGTAGCGGCACCATCATCGGCATGCCGTCGCTATTCATGCCGCGACCGGGTACAAAAAGTTTATCTAAATCGCCCGTGCCGGTTCGTTCAGTGCGTGGTAGGCGCACCAAAATTTCATGGTTTTCACCATCAGGTCCTGCCCACTGACCTGCTTGCTCACCGGCAATCATCGCGCGGGTGGTGGAACCAATTTGGTTCAGCGATACCCCTAAATCAGACGCTAACGCCCTATTTACGGTGATGTCCAAGGTAGGGCTAGTCGGTTTGTAAGATGAATCAATATCCACCATGCCTTTGATGTCTTTCATTTTTGCTTGAACAACTTTAGAAATACGATCAAGCTCATTCACGTCAGGCCCTAAAATAAAGAGTCTAATTGGGCGGTTCCAACCGACCGTGACTTCCAAGCCCGCAATCCGTTTTAGGCGTTCGCGAAACTTATCGTCCAACTCTTTTTTGCCGAGCTTGCGCTGGTCTTTTGGCACTAAATCAATGTTGATCCACGCCTGAATTTTGCCGACGTATTTATTTATTTTGACCACCTCAGGATACTCGCGCAATGCCGCTTCTACTTGTTCGGCTTTGCTGTTGGTGTAGGCTAGGGACGAGCCAATTGGCGTGCGAATTTGTAGACCAGTTTCGTTGTTATCGGTTTCAGGAACGAAGTCAGAACCGATGAATGGTGTTAAGAAAAAGCTGCCGATAAAGATGGCGAGCGATGCAAGCAGAACCAGTGCGCGGTTGCGTATGTGTAGGCGCTTGAAGCGCAGCTGCGAATCTTTAAAGCCGCTTGAAATGAAGTCGATAAACGTCACCGTGGGTATCGGCAATACGCGCACGGTAGGGTCAAGGCTCCAGCGCAATGCATCATCGTATTTGGCGTGCAGCCACGTCATCATGCGGTCTTGGGCATCTAGGGTTTTACGAATCGGCCACCAGTTCATCCATTTGCTGGGCTTGTCGTGCCAAATGCTGGACAGCATTGGGTCAAGCGTGAACGATACAAATAGTGAAACCAATACAGCCACAACCACGGTGATACCAAACTGATAAAAGAACTTACCGATAATGCCGCCCATGAAGGCTACGGGCAAAAATACAGCAACAATCGTGAACGTGGTGGCCATCACCGCGATGCCGATTTCTTGCGTTGCTTCAAACGCAGCTTGGCGATGTGATTTGCCCATTTTTATATGCCGCACAATGTTTTCTCGCACCACAATCGCGTCGTCAATTAAGATGCCGATGGAAAGAGAAAGTGCCAAAAGTGTGAGGAAATTAAGCGTAAAACCAAATGCATAAAGTGCTATAAACGCCCCAAATACGGAGATCGGCAGGGTTAGGCCAGTGATAATTGTGGAGCGCCATGAATGCAAAAATAGAAACACAATTAGGATAGTTAGCAACGCACCTTCAACAATCGTGGTTTTTACGTTGCGAATATTATCTTTAATGCCGATTGAGCGATCGTTGGTTACTTCCAACGTAATATCGGCTGGTAGGGTTTTTTTCAGCTCATCAATTTGCTTACGGATTGCATCGGCCATTTCGATGGTGTTGGAGCCACGTGTTTTGCGAATCTCAATGCCAATGCCGCGTTTACCGTTTATGGTCGCAATAGAGGTGGCTTCACGCTCACCATCAGTCACGGTGGCAACCTGGCCTAGGGTGATTGCGGTGGTGGCCGTGCCGCTACCGCGACGCGCGACGATGATGCGTTCAAAATCCTGCACAGTTTTAATTTTAGCCAGCACCCGCACAAGGCGCTCGCTGGTGGGGCCAATCAAGGCTCCGGCAGGTTGGTCTTGGTTCTCGACCCGTATGGCCGCCACAATTTCTGCCACGCCCACGCCCATTGCCGCCATTTGGCTAGGCTTTAATTCAATGCTGAGCACGCGACCTACGTCGCCGGAAACTTCAATATTTCCCACGCCGGGCGCGCCTTGAATCCGCTTGACTACAAGGCGGTCAGCAAGGTCGGAGAGCTCGCGTAGTGAGCGCGAGGTTGACTGCATAGAAAGCGACACGATAGCTTGGTCGTTACCGTTATCTGCCCGTGATACGGTAGGTTCGCCCACGTCCCGATTAAAGCGGCCGCGTACCTGTGCCACTTTGTCGCGCACGTCTTGTACGGCAGTTTTAATATCCGCCGAAAGCTCAAACTCCACCACCACAATTGCCGCACCTTCGCGAGAGGTAGAGCGGATTACTTTCACACCGGCAACCGTGTTCACCACCTCTTCCAGCGGCTTAGTAATTTCAAGCTCGACAGCCTCTGCAGACGCCCCAGGATAGGGCGTGTACACCCATGCGACGGGGATGGTGATGTCCGGCATTTCTTCGACTGATAAACGCTGGTAAGAAAATAAGCCCAACACGCAAATGGCCGCCATCATCATGGTGGCGAAAACGGGATGGTTAATGCTGACTTTGGTGAACCACATAGGATGGGCTTTCTATTTTAACTTTGCGAGAAACGGGTGGTTTATTTTTTTGTGTCGACGCGTCGAAAATGGCCGCCTACTTCTTCAACGTCGCCGCTTCTGCCGCGCCTACAATCGCTGGCGCAGCGGGTTTCGGCACCGCCGCTACCGCTGGCGTGGCGCCCGTTTTCATAATCGCTGTTGCGCCATGCTTCAATCCATCGGGCTTCACAGCGACAATTTGCGCACCCACGGTTAAGCCTTCTTTAATTTCTGTCATGCCACTATCGGCGTTGGAGATGCCCGTTTTTATTGGCTTGCGATCAAGTTTGCCATTAACAATTTCAAACGCGTAGCTTTGACCACCGGCTTCAATAATCGCGTTAGTCGGCAACGCTAACACTGGCGGACGTCCTTGCGTGCGCAGGCTGCCCACTGCAAACATACCGCCGCGCAAAGCACCATCGTCATTGGCCAGCGTGAGATAAATTGAAATCGCGCGGGAGCCGGCTTCAGTGGATGGGTTAATCCGCTCCACCTTGCCCGAAAAATTGCGGGCACCAAAACCATCAACGGTCAGATTAAGTTCCTGCCCAATTTTTACGAAGGAAATTTCATTCACCGGTATTTGCGCTTCCATTTCCATTTTTGAAAGCTCGACTATTTGCATCAGCGGTTGATCGGCGCTAATTTTTTCGCCCAAATTTACCATCCGTTGCGCGACCACGCCCGCGAACGGCGCCCGCACTTGTGCGTCTGCGAGGGCGCGCTGCGCGATGGTGGTTTGCGATTGCGCGGCCTGCAAGCTTGCTTGGGCGACGTCTACCGTGCTTTGCACATTGTCAAAAGCGCTTTGGCTGATGAAGCCTTTGCTAAGCAAGCTGCGATTGTTTTCTACATTTTTCTTAGCCAAGTCAAAACGCGCTTTGGCTTCTGCGACTGACGCATTTTGCGCATCATAGCGTGCACGTAAATCTGCGCCGTCTAACGTAACTAGCACTTGATTGGCCGCGACTTTTTGGCCTTCTTGGGCATGAATCTGCGCGATTTGGGCGGACACTTTACTTTTTACGGTTGCCTGCAATAGCGGCTTAATCGTCCCCGAAACAGGGGTGTTTTGGCCGATTTCAATGGCTTTTAAAGTAGTAACGTCGGTAGCCGAAAACTCGATGGTTTGCGGCTTGTCGTTTTTACCATCTTTGCTTTCTTTATTATCCTTGCCCGCGTTCTTTTGCTGGCGCATATAAATTGTGCCGCCTATCGCAGCAGCAATCAACGCAATAATGATAGAAAGTTTAATCCAGCCGCGCTGATTGCGACGGCTGATTAAAGTTGGCGCAGCAGTGAGGGATTTAGCAGAAAAATCGGGCATGGCAGCGCCTTTTTAAAAAGGAATGTTGGAATTTGCGGTGAGTGCCGCGCGCGTTAATTTTCAAACGCGCACTAACAACCGCTTTTTGATGCCGCCATTTTGCATCAGTTCCAACACATTTCAACCCGCTGGGCGACCAAATGCAGGAAAATTGGCTTGAAATGCCGAATTTCGGCGTGGAATGTAATTGCGTTGGCTAGATTGCACAATTGTAGGCCGATTGAGGTGGATTGGCTTAGGGGTGGCTTAGGGGTGGCTTATGGGTGGTTTTAGATCAGAACAAAATTTTGATCTTGTAAAAGATAATCCAGTGGATTACTCTGCTTATTTGACGTAGTCCAAGAAAAATTTGCGATGGAGAAGTGGCCGTGAACAAAGAATTTGAGAGTATCGCCCAAGGTTTGCGTGAAGCCATCGATTTTAATGCGGGCAAAGCGATTGCTGTTAAATCGCATCGCCCTGCAGAGATGGACGTGGCGCTATTGCGTACCGGTTTGGGTTTAACGCAGATGGAATTTGCATCAAAATTCTGCATAAGCGTCGCTACGCTGCGGCATTGGGAGCGTGGTGATCGCAAACCACAAGGCCCTGCGCTTGCGCTGCTGCATGTAGTGGCAAAGGAACCGAAGGCCGTGATGCGGGCGTTAGGTTAAGTTGGACTATTAGGCTGTAGAAGCCCTAAAATAGGGCATCTACAAGCTATTATGCAGATGTCAGTCTGAGTAAACCACACCCTGCGATTGCGGCACAGCGTCAAGTTTCCAGCGCCGCGTAGCTGTGTGCAGTAACGCGTTCGACGTGCGGTTATCGTCAACGCCATCGACCGATTGCCCTAAAAATTGCAAGCAGCGAATCAGCGTTGCGGTGGCTTCGGTGGCACTCGGCTGCAGTGGCAGTGCTGGGGCTAAAGTTTGCTTTGATAACTTCTCGTGCGTGGGCGTAAGCGCTACGGGTAGGTGGGCGTAGCGGGGCGTGGGATAGCCTAGCAATTGCTGCAAATAAATTTGCCGTGGCGTGGAATCTAGCAAATCTGCGCCGCGCACAATGTGGGTGATGCCTTCTAAATAATCGTCCACCACCACGGCGAGTTGGTAGGCGAATAAGCCGTCCTTGCGCTTTAAAATAAAATCGCCGCACGTGCTGGCGAGCTTACTCGATTGACCGCCTTGGATACGATCCTTAAAACGCACTTCGGTATCGCCCACGTTCAAACGTACGCCAGAATTTGCGTGCGTTAGCGCATAGTGCATCTGCCTGCAGACGCCCGAATATAGGCGGCCTTCGAGCATATTATTTTGTACTTCTCCGCCTAAAAATAGGGCGGAATCTGCGATTTCTTTGCGTGAGCACACGCAGGCGTAAATCACTTTTTTAGCGCTAAGCGCTTGCAGTGCGCGGGCATAAACACCGTCGTTACCCGCGCGCACTTGCTGGCTGGTGGCCTCTCCATCCCACTG
>JAYUOW010000293.1:0-2988 GCA_043760555.1 Betaproteobacteria bacterium | reverse complement strand
ACACCCCAAACAAAAATAAAATAAGGCCGGATACCCACCGAATGATTTCCATTATGCGTTTCAATCCTTTCTTCCACTACTTTGGAATATATTTTCTTTGGCCGTATAAACCTTTAATCCACCCATCGATGCCCCAGCCTTTCAGCCACACAACATCGGTGCGCGGAATGTTTGGATACGACTTACCGCTTGAAAAGGGGGCTCTTAAATTGCTCATGCCTGGCTGCCATTTGAACGATCTAAGATAATTGAACGAGCCTTGCATACCTTCAGCACCTCCCTTCATTACCCAATCACCAGCTTGAAGACCTTCGCGCCCCCACCTGGAAACGGTCATCGTGGTAGAGCCGGTCGAGGACGCACTGGACATTCCCGAGTAACCAAGTCGTCCAAAAAATCCGTACGCGATACCAACTTCTAGCGCAAGCGGTGCAGCGCCAATTGCACCAACAGCCACGACAAATGTGCGGTCTACCGCATCCATTTCAGCCCAACTCTTACCCTTATCTAACACTTCAGGGCGTTGCGATGCAGGGTCAACGCCGTTATGCATTTCAGCGGCCATATCATTAAACAAATACCCAAACGCCCCGCTCACCGCGCCACTCTCAAAGCTACCACCCGCAATTCGACTCGCCACCCCGCCCACGATAGCCGATGATACAAACTGCGCTAGGCCATCACTGCTGCCCAGCAGGCGTGGCCCTATCGCTGTGGACATGGCTGCGGCAAAGCCGCTCTTGGCGCAACTGCCGCCGGAGGCTGCTCCACTCACGCAGCCTATTACGGCGTGACCGGCTACTTGTTTAGCGATCTCTTCTCCAGTCATGGCTACACCTTTGGCCGTGGCTGCATGGTTGCCTGACCAGTCGCCCACCCCGTAGCTTAATGTGGCCATGAAGGCACCAAATACCGCGCTTTGTACGTTGCCGCCTTGTATGCCGCCTGAGGCTGCCCCTGCGGCTACGGTGCTGTAGCGGTTGAAGCTTTGTAAGTTTCCTACTTCTTCAATGAGCGGGTCGGGGCTTAGGAAACGGCCTATGAAGGGGTCGTATAGTCTGCCGTTCATGTGAATGAGGCCGTTGCCGTCGAGCATTTGGTGGCCGGTGTAGCCACGGTCGGTTTTGAAGTTGCGGTCGTTGGCGGCCGGTGATGGCGTAGGCCGGTTGGTAGTTATGCCAAAGCATTGGCGCACGGCTAACCTACCAGCTTTATGGCTTGCAACGGTAACGCGGCTTACCTGGTGGCTGCGGGCTTTAGAATCATGGGAGATAGTTTCATCATTTGCGGCGACTGAGATGCCTCGACCTGAATTTAGCCGCTGGGCGTTAGTTTGCATGGTAGCGATCCGTAACCGCATGGATCCTGCAAGGAGTAGATGACGTAGGCTGTAGATGCCCTAATTTAGGGCATCTACAGCCACATTTAAGTAAAAATTTACTGGGTTTTCGCATTTAACTAGGAAACCGTGGGTAATTTTATGAAATCTGATCCGATAGATTGATGAGATCTGACTTCATCGATTCATTAGTAACTCAGCGTTCAGAATTGCTTTTTTTTAAATATTGCTTCGGCCCGATGAAGTCTAAAGCGTGCGAGCTCGATTTACGGGCAGTGCGCAACGAACACTAATGACTTCAAAGGGCCAAATCAATAATCACGAAGCCGAAAAACGAAAAAACAAACAACCATCGATAGTACAAAGGTTTGAAGCAGACCAACAGTAAAATATAGTGGGGAGTACCAAATTGGTTTGGGATCCCCAATCGGCGATTCGCCGTATAGCAAAGTCGCTATCCAAGTAATCGCTGGATCATGAAAGGGTGGCCAATTCTTCCAAAAAAAACCGAGGATTTTCTCTGTAAAAGCATTATCAAAATCACCAAAATACATTAGTAAATGCATAAAAAAAACAATCAGCACATCAATGGCCAGCACAACACCAGATATTTTTAAAATTGTCGTTTTCATTGGGGCTTGACCCTGTAACAGCAACCGTGATTCTCCACACGATTTACAGATGTCGGATACAGCTCGCGCATAATGCGATTTTCAATTGAGATTACGTAATCTTGACGAATTTTCTGCCCAGCAAACTTGCTTCCACCAGAAACAATATCGTAGGCATGTCCGGTAAGTTCGTGGGCAAGTGTGCGCTCTATGGTTAGATCGTGAAAGCCGCCTTTATTGTCGCCATATTGCCATTTGCCAATGGTTAGAGGGTTAATAATAATCTTGATTGTTGATTTATTAGGTGGCGCAACTGTTCCGGCGGGATCGCCCATGCCACCTTTGTAGCCGTCATCAAATTCTACGGATACGTTCATGTCCGATTTTTCTATTGCGGCCAGACGCTCGGCTGCAATTTTAGAGCCTCGCAATTTATCAAGAAACGGTTTAGCTCGTGCATCAGCAGTCAAATGATTAAACAAATACCCAAACGCCCCGCTCACCGCGCCACTCTCAAAGCTGCCACCCACAATCCTACTCGCAACCCCGCCCACGATAGCCGATGATACAAACTGCGCTAGGCCATCACTGCTGCCCAGCAGGCGTGGCCCTATCGCTGTGGCCATGCCTGCGGCAAAGCCGCTCTTGGCGCAACTGCCGCCGGAGGCTGCTCCACTCACGCAGCCTATTACGGCGTGACCGGCTACTTGTTTAGCGATTTCTTCAGGCGACATGGCCACATTTTTAGCCGTGGCTGCATGGTTGCCTGACCAGTCGCCTACGCCATAGCTTAAAGTGGCCATGAAGGCACCAAATACCGCGCTTTGTACGTTGCCGCCTTGTATGCCGCCTGAGGCTGCTCCTGCGGCTACGGTGCTGTAGAAGTTGCTGCCTGTGATGCCGCCTTCGCCGAATATGCCTGCAGGCCCCATCGCCCAAGCAACACCGATGGCGATGATGGGTCTTCTGTAGGTGGCCCAGAAGCTAGCGTAGCCGGTGGGGTCGCTGACGCTCATGGGGTTGTTCATGACGTAGCTG
>JAYUOW010000292.1:0-2990 GCA_043760555.1 Betaproteobacteria bacterium | reverse complement strand
GGCCCGTTAAAAACTTGAATTCATAAACCCTGCCATCCTCCTCATTTTCTAACTGCTTTTCAATATTTAGATACAGATACCTAGTTGGGTAAACACGCTCATTATCTTCCTCCCCGAGCCTAGGTGTGCGAAATGCATAGCTCCCACGAAGCCCGATGTACAACGATGTTAATCGTTGCTGGCCATCAAGAATTGCCGTGAAATCATTGTGTCCATTTGTTGAAAACTCTTCGTTATGTGTTTTGTAGCGTTGCCTAAAATCCTTAAGAAATCGATAGAATTTGTATTTTGCCTTTGTGTCGCCTTCCACTCGCCAAAACAAAAATGAACTGATCGGATAATTTCTCATAATGGAGTCGAACAACCACTCAATTTTCTCGCTATCCCAAACGAACTCGCGTTGAATTGCGGGGAGAAGATACTGATTGCGTTCTATATTTGCAATTGCTGCAGCTATTGTGATTGGTGTTTGAAACGACATGAAAAATCCTTTGGATGATATTAAGTGGCCATACACTTCGATGCGTCAAAAGAGTCGAATCGATGTTCGTCGCCCTTTTTTTATAAAGATATTTTGATGTAAATATACAGCTATTTTGTTTGTTCAAATTGGATTGGGAGAAATATTTGTTTATCACACGCATTTTCATTGGTGAACCGAAATTCGCGAGCCGTTATTTTATTCTCGCGTAATTTTTCAATGATTACGCGGTAGGATAGTTGCTTTTTTGTATAATAAATTAACAAGTTACTAACAAAAGGTCGGAAAAAAGTGATGTAGATGCCAGATGAGGTGTCCGCTAGTTGGCATAAATGATCATTAACTTCAGCTACGACACATCTTGTCGCAAGCATGATTGAAAATAGAAATATCAGCAGCGGTCAATTACGCCGCACTGATATTCATCAATCAATCAACTAATCTCGCCGAGGCCGTCATGACAATGCTACAAAAGCTTGAAAATACCTATCTTTCCATTCTGCGTTTCACCGTTATTCTAATTGCCGGATTGCTGCTCGTGAGCGCAGCATTTTTTATGATGAACGGCCTGCCAGCGCTCATGGCGGCACCCAGCGCCGACGTTAAACCGCCGCAAATTACGGCGGACGAAATAAGCGTGCATATGCCCGACGACAAACCAAAAAAGCCGTCGGAACCAAAAGCCTCAGCCACGTCTTCGCCATCAGCCGCTGCATCATCCAAAAGCGAAAATGCCGAAGAAGTTTTTTCAGAAAAAATCACCAGCGTCATTTTTAATTTCGTCCGTGAAAAGTCTGGTGGAACACTCAGGCTGGACGCAAACCATTTAAAAGAGGTCATTCGCAAAGCTGCGGATGAGCAAGCTTCGCCAGAGCTGGCTGCGGCGTATATTAAATATTTAGCGACGTCTATTGAGCAAATTCTCAACAGCCCACAAGTACAAACCATGCTGCAAACACCGGATAGCATTGCAATTGCCAATACCGCTACCGATTCTGGTTCTGCAGATCCCAATGATCAAAATCCGGCGGTGTACATCATTAACAAGCTACTCACTAAATACCGTGATAAATTTGAAACATCCGTAAATACCCAACGTAAAGCAAATGCCAGAGCAATCGCCCGACACGCTAACGCGCAAGCCAATGCGCTCATTTCACTTTACGCGGCAATGGGTAGCTTTGCGATATTTATATTGGTGGTGTTTATGTCGATTTTTATTAAAATTGAGCGCAACCTGCGACCACAAGCCATCTAATGCAGCTCAAATTTAGCCGATAAAGTTCGGGTTCGAGTTGCTCTTGCGATGAAAAATGTGGAAATTTTAGCGACTGGGAAGGGCGCTATACAGGAGTGTAACCGCTCATATTGGTACAACAGAATTCTAGTCATTCTGATGCCTGTAGACGCCCTAAAATAGGGCGTCTACAGGCATTTTATATCCGTTAAGATTTGCCGCTAAACTTCCGCCAGATAGCAACCAATGCCAAAGTATCCAGCGCACAGTACTTTAAAAGCTGGTCGCGCAACTCGGTAATACGCGGCTGTACACATTTTTCATCAGTTGCCTCTGCGTAGGCCAATTGCGCGTCTTGCCCATTTTTTACACCGTCCAAGCTGGCGTAGTTTAGCTGGGGGATCATCACCGGCAACACCGCCTTTAGGCTCCAGCTTCCTTGCTGGCTTGGATGGTAGAAATGTTCTCTGACCACTGGCGCTAAATCAGCTAAGCGTTTGGCTATTGCGTACAGTGCCTTGCCCAATACGGATTTTGCGCCAACATATTCGGCTAATTCGCGAATGCATCTGGCCTCGAATGAAACGTTGTAAGTGAATATCGTGCCAGTTGTTGTTTCCGCTTTACCGTTTGGGTCAGCGCAAGCCTTTACCAGCGCTTTTGCCACCGCACGACGCGGGTCTTTGCCAGAAATATCAAGAAAAGCATGATGGCTCAATTCACCATCTGCGCCCAGTCGATGCAGTGAAAATTGAAATGGAATTTGCTGGTACGGGCGTGTACCCCACCAGCGCGGCACCACATCTGCAACCGTCTCAAAATCCAAAAAATAAATTGGTTCGGGGTAATCCGAAAGCGCTTGTGTAGCACCCTTTATGTCGAAATATTTTCTACCGGTAAGCGTTGCTTTCTTTACGCGCAGCTGGGACGGGTTAAGTAATTTGTTTGGTACGTCACGCATGTCGAGCACATTCGGTTGGGCTAAGTGTTGGCGCAAAGCGTTCGTTTGTACCCGTGGCAACCACTGAATTGGGTACTTAATCACGGGTTCACTTGACTGGCAATGCCCCAGAAAATTGCATGGATAAGGCGTGCCGCAGTGGGCACCAGTGTGAATATCTGGTGCTAATGGGTTAGCTAAAACGGCTTGCGCCGCTTTGATCCAAGAAGGTATTTCACGCACAATATCTTGAATTTCTTGTGTGACATCAACATATTTGAGTAAGCCGATATAGCTGCTGCCTTCGCCGTCACCATCATCATCATCATCAT
>JAYUOW010000291.1:0-25775 GCA_043760555.1 Betaproteobacteria bacterium | reverse complement strand
GCCTAGGTGTGAAAAACATCGGAAAGCCGTGTGCGAGAAAATCGCATGCACGGTTTGATGAGGGAGGGCAGCCAAGGGCTGCTCTCTACTCTACCCAGCTTGTGTGACCCCATTTTTATGACCCCGGCTTCTTGACCCCGGCTTCTGCGTGAGAGTCTGACCCCGTTTTTATACGGCTTTGCGGCTTGCGTTAAGGTCTTCGGTATTTCGTATAGTTGAGTGCTGGTGGTACACCAATGCAGCAGCGTTTCAGTATGGCTATAGATTGTTCAATAGCGGCTGATTGTTGTGCTGCAGATAAATTGGAAAAAAGCAACGACACGTCCTGTCCGTGATCAGCTGTGCTAAATGCATTAGGAAACTGCCATGCCCGCAGCGATTGCCCTGCGAGCCGATAGGCAGCCGCATATTCATCATTTTTCGGGAAGACGCCTTCAGAATAAATAAACCAGCCTGCTTCTATGTAATTTCTATCTGGGAGTTCAGAAAAATAATGCATGCTACTCAGTATTTCTTGCTGCAGGAGTCCTTTCAACACGGGATCATTGTTCAATGTATTTGCGTACTCAGAACCCACGCCCGTGAGTGACAACAATCTCGCTCGTGCTGACAGGCTACCTTCGCGAGCCGCGAGCGCCAACCACCGCAATGACTCAGCATAACCATCGGACGTGACGCTATTACACTGCGTCAATTGCTGGCTATGGGCGCTTCTGATTTCAGGATAAATTGCGGCGTTAGCCACCAGCCCGCCGCATGATCGCAATAAATCTGAGAGTTCAAACATTGCATCAGCATCACCAGCGTTAGCCGCAGGTAACAAACCTCGATTCATTTCGGTATATGTACGATTCTTTAATATTGCTGCTGCTTTAATTGCCTGCGCCTCTTCGAGTGAGACGAGTTTTTTCCTGACCGCACTCACCAACTCTCGATCCGTTAGCCCTGGGAAATAATTCTTAATACTCGGCAGCGTCGCGTAGCCTTTCCTGGGGAAATTTACGTTGTTTTCACTGCCCGCGCTTCCAGAAATCTTATCTGACGCGCCGGAGAGCTTCGCCTGTGCGCCCCCCAGCACGCTACTTTCAGAAGTGAATTTCACCGGACTAAAGTATTGCAGAGCTTCTATTTCGCCCCTAAAAATGCCGCGTGCTAGAAATACTGCGCCGATAGTCGCTGCAAAGACGACGATCAATACAAAACTCCGGTTTGTCAGTTTCATTTTTTCTCCGCGCATTTATAGGGGCTTTAGCCTTACTTACAGTTACTGGTTGGTGAAATCGGTTGGCAAAGAGTGACAGTAGCCGGACTGGTACGAAGCCACCTCACGCAATCTGGTCCTGGATTACAAAACGAAAAATAATATCCAGTGGATACACCACGTCTTGCTGCTGCTTTCAAGGCATCAACTGGACTTGTAATATCTTCGCCGCCATTGTTCATTTCGACAATACCACTCCCATTACTGACTACAGCTCCCCAATCTGTACCACCATTATCCGCCGCCCCCCCGCAACTCTGCTCTACGAAAGTCGCGCCAGTAGTGATGAACGTTGGAGTACCGGGTCCAGTTGCCGGCGGCCCGACTGGACCACCGGCAACAGTCGGAGTGCCTACACCAATAACGGGAGTACTCCAAAACCCTTCAGTTTCCCAATAACCACATTCTCCCGCATGTGCCATGTTAGTAAAAAACGCCGTCCCACACAAGGCTAATGTCGCTGCAATACGTCTAACTATTTTCATGTTTGTTCCCTAATTGAATTTTAAAACGTTTGATTACCGCTCACCATTCGACGAATGGCTGCGGCCCTAAAAATTGGAGGTATGACTCTTCTACAATCAACACTGGCGTACCCTCCGTCACCAGATTGAATAGCTCAACCACTTCGGTTTCACGCAGGCGCACACAACCCGCACTGGCTGGTGTGCCCAGCAGGTGATCCTCGCGCGTGCCATGAAGGTAGATGTAGCGGATTTTTGTGTTTTGGTTATGCGGCTCATTGCCTGCCAGCCACATAATGCGCGTGGTGACGGGCGGAGTGCCTTTAACTTTCACTTCTGGCGGTAGTGGATTTCTATCAATGAAAACTGTGCCTAGAGGAACGCCTTCACCTATTTTTGTTGCAATACGGTGCGAGCCACGCGGAGTCTTGCCTGAGTCAAGCATTTCGCCCGCACCATAACGCGAAGTAGAAACCGAATAGGTTTTTACAAGTTCAGCCCCGCGCCGCGCGTACAGTGCTTGATCCGCCAGCGACACAACAAGATCAACCGGCTGTTGTAACTGCCCCACGCTGGAACAACCAGCAAGAAATGTGAGGCAGGCTATGGCAAAAAGCTTGTTTAAAAAGTACGGCATTGTTGATTTCTTTTTCTTAAATTCTGTGTTCCGCGCCGATTGAACTTAATGACGCGGCGTTTGATGAAACGAATTAGGTGTGACCTATTAAGGCAGTTTTGCAAACGCGCGCTGGCATTAATTTGATTCACGCGGTTGCCTTAAGCAGCAATGTAATCGGCTAGTTCAATCGGCGCAAAGTTTTCCCCGCTCATGTTGGGATGCACGCCGCCTTTGAGTGAGCGTAAGCGCTCATTTGACTTATTGTGGCGTTTTACGGCGGCGTTTTACTGACGCCAAATTTACTAATCAATACCGCAGAGAACCCCTAAAATAGGGCGTTTTCAGCACTTTATGGTTGGACTGTTTTGGCTTTTGGGCTGACTACTTCTCAGCCAAATCACAAGGGATTTCGACTCGCGATGCGAGCGAGTAGTCGCGAAGGCGGCACAAATATTGGGTTTGCAACGGCATTTTAAGCGGATGGCGACACGCAATGCCTCCGAAACGCCCCTTACCATCTAATGAAGATCAGCCCGCATGATCACATGTGCTCATTTTGCCGTCACATGAAATTCAAAATGTACGCAAGCGTTCACCTAAAACGCGCCGCCCTCGCCATTTTCAGCGTGCTTCCATTCGCAATTGCATCCGTTGCGATGGAAAATGATAAATACAATTTAAAATATGAGGCGTAAGTTTTCGCATTCATTATTTCCACCTCTCCAGATAAAGTGTTCGCCAATATGCCTCATCGTCCTGATTTTCAACTACTAGGTGCGCGGAATCGCGCATTAAACGCATGGCGGCTGCGCCATATTGATCCGCAGTGCGCTGAAGTTGATGCCATGCGTGCGTTGGATATAGGCACGTCGCTAGGCGATTTCACCACCAGCGCGTGGGCGAGCTTGAGCCTCGCCTTTCATGCAGTACACGCGGGCACGCATCTTTTAGAAATTCAGAACTTAATAAAACGTGCAATGGGCGATTTTGCTTACTCGCACGATACGCGCGGCTTGAGCTGCGCCTGGACTTTACAAGCTCGACTTGCAGTGCTCCAGTGCGACGCGCAAACGGCTGCCCTTGCGCTGGAGTGTGCACAACGATTAGTTGAAAGCGAAAAAAACTCAGGTTGGCCGACTGCAAGCCCAGTTGGGGAAGAGCGAACCCAAAGTAGTAAAGAGCACTTTGCGGAATTGCTCGAACTTCAACTGTTGGTTTCGCAACGACTGCGCCGCGATGGCAAACTAAACGAAGCGTTTAACGTAATAACGGGCGTGGCATCTAATATTGTGCACGCCACATTAGACGACCATGCGTGGCTAAGCCGGTTATTTGCAGCGGAAATTGCGGCGATGTACGCCTGCTTTGACGACCATGCTACGGCACTTGTGGTGTTAAACAAGCATTACCCAACAGTGAGCCGACTTAGTTTAGGTGCCTACGCAACGATGATCGGTGCGGGCTTACACACGGGCGACCGGGCGACGGCGAGGGCTGCCGCAAAGGCAGTGCACGAGAACCGAGAGGCCGTAGGGTACGATGCGCTACAGGCAAATATTTGGACGCTAATTGCTATTTACGCGGGTGCGGGCGAACCAGACCAACTGAATCAACAGCCGGAAAACAAGAAGGAAAAAGGTGCAGCAGGCAGGCAGGCAGGCAGGCAGGCAGGCAGAAAAGTGTCGCGTCTGGCAATACCCTTGTCAAGGGGCAATTGTTTCGCCCCGCCACGCGTTTCTTGCAGCACCCGGCAGCCGCTGCGGCGGCCACAATCATCACGCGACTTGAGAGCCTAACCCAAGACCATGTGCCAACATTGGGGGTTGGGCGCGTGCTGCAATTTGCTCACGCATTGACTCACAGCGCCGCAGGCGAGGCGCTCACAGCCTATGAGCTGGCGCGCGATGCGGTACAAACGCAAAGCCCGCTGTTTCCACGCGACCTACTTTGCTACATGTTGCGGTGGACTGCTGCTGCTGGCGAGCGGGTTGGCGAGGCACGGGAGGCGCGCCAATGGACGGCAGACGCTGTAAAAATTGAGCGCCAAGGTGCGGAATCCCTCAGCATGTTGAAACTGCTACAACCCGCACGGCGGCACACAAGCGGGCTTAAGCTATCGGCGGATGAACGCGATGCGCTGGAATTGACTGCAAACGGATACACCCTTGCGCAGACTGGAGCAAAACTAGAATGTGCGGCCGCTAAGGTGCGTCGACTGCTTGCATCAGCTCGCGAAAAATATGACTGTGCAAATACAAGTTCATTGATCGCGCGCGCACTTGAAAACGGCGAAATTAGTATTGGTAAGCCAACTGAGCCATCGTTCACCGCCAACACGAACCAGTTAGATGCCTGAAGACGCCCTATAATAGCGCGTCTTCAGGCTATTACTAGAGACATTAGTACAGCGGTGCGGGGACATTTGCTTCTTCCGCGCTAGAAGGTGGCGGTGCAAATTCAACGCTGCCGTTAAAAAAATCAACGCAAGCTTGCAGCACTACTTTGTTACGCAGAATGCGCAAATGCCCTAAGCCTTCAGTGCCTAGAAACCTTGCGTCTGTCCATGCCCGTGCTAGCGCGATGCCGCCTGCTTGTGATGTGGCTTCGTCATTTGCATCATGAATAAAAAGCGCTTTGGCTTTGATGGTATTGACTGATTGTGGCAGCTCAAACTCTTGCCATTTCACGCCGGTTTTTTGCTCAAAGCGCCACTGCATGGCGCTGCGCACTTTTTCGCTAATGCCGGTTAAACGCTTAAACCATTTAGAAAAACCGATGAGGGAATTAGGCGGGGCGATAAGTATTGCTTTTGGTAATGGCATTGCGCTGGATTGAGGCTTGCGACTGAGCGAGCGCCGTAGGCTGCTGGCTACTGCAGCGCCACCTAGTGAGTGGCCGAGCAGCCCAGCAACGGGTACTTGTTGGGTTTCTAAATGCGTCCACACCGCTTCTAATCCTAGCCAAAAATCAACGAGGGTGGCGCTGCGGCCGCTGCTTTGGCCGTGGCCTAAATGGTCGAACAGCACCACTTGATAGCCCGCGTTGCATAGCGGCTCGACAAAGGCGCGAAACTGCCCGCCGCGACCGCTCCAGCCGTGGCTGCAGATAATGGCAGGCGCATCTGGCGCGCCAAAGCGCCACGCGGCAATCGTGGCGCTACGGGCCTTGAAGGTGGACGGCACGGAGAATGCGGTGCCGGTGGCCAGCACCCGCTGTTCAGGGGCGGGTGCATCGAGGCGCTGCGGCTTGATAAATAGCGCGCTGGCACGCTTGAGCACAAACTGCGGGGCAACAAACGATGCTGCGCGCACAGCAAGCCATCGAGTTCGGCGAGGTGCCTGAAGAAGCCCGTATTTAGCGCGTTTCCAAGCAGTTGCTAGTACGGAATTTAATAGCACAATCGTGCTATTTTCATTAGTTTGGAAGTTGGGATTTAGCATGGTTTGCTCCTTGGCTCGGTGATGTTGTTTCTAGGATTAACCCTTTTGGGGTTTTAGCTTTGCTAACTTTTGCGATTTACAAGCAGATACTACAAGCCGTTCAAATGCAATTTCGGCACGTTGACTGGCTAATTTATCGCGAAATAAATTGCGCGCCTGATTGCAGGAGGCCACGATACCAAATAGCTCAAAAGCAAATTGTTCGGTATCGGTATCTTCGGCAAAATCTCCTGCTTGCTTTGCCATGTCGATCATTTTCATACATTCAATATTTAACCGCCGGAAGTGCTTTTCAACCGCATCACGCACGGTACCGTCGCGGCGATCAAATTCAGCGCTGGCCGCCATGAACGGGCAGGCTGCTAGCTCAGCTTTCGCAGTCCAATTAAGCCAATTTTGAATCAAGGCGCGCATGCGTGGCAGACCGCGCGGGGCGCTCAATGCGGGCACAAAAGCAAACTGATTAAAGCGGGCTACACTTTCATCTAAAGCTGCCAATTGCAATTCTTCTTTTGACCCAAAATGCGCAAACAGCCCGCTTTTGGATAACCCCGTCTGCTCAGCCAAGGTGCCAATAGTGAGCGATTCAAAACCCGATACGCTAGCCTGCTGCAATGCCGCTTGCAGAATAATGGCGCGGGTGATTTCGCCCTTGGTTTTTACAACTTCTACGGCTTTCATGCGAGCTTATTTACTTTGGGGTGCAACACCATGCAAGTGGCCGTCGCGTGCGCCAGTAGACGGCCTTCAGGATCAAACAGTGCGCCTTCAGATACGACTAAATTACTCGATTGGTTGATTACTTTTGCGGTGGCCTTCAGCGTTACAAACTTAGGCACCGCGCGCAACATTTTTACGTGCAAATCAATGGTGGAATAGCCCACGCCTGCGCCCAATACGGTGTGCGTAACGCAGCCGGTGACTGAATCTAGTACCGTGGCTGCAAAGCCGCCGTGTACGCCGCCCAACGGGTTGGTGTGGGTATCATCAGCGCGCGCACTAAATTCAAGTGCGCCGTGGCTTACCGACACGCCTTGCATCGGCACTACTTTTGCGATGGCTGCCATAGGCACAATGCCAGCCAGCATGGCCTGCATAATTTCTAATCCGCTGGCAGTGGCAAGATTAAGGGTGGACATAGCGTGACGCTCTTAAATTGGAATACGCCAATAATAATACGATCGTTCGTTTTATGTCAACAGGCAATTTAAACAATATTATCGGTGCTTACTCACAAAGCGGCGATCAATCCAGTTTTTCCAATGCCACACCCAGCGGCCGCTAAAGCAGCTTTCACCATTCACGGCGATGGCGTGTTTGGCGCCGGTAGCAATTAAGTAGCGCGCGCTTAATGTTGGTTGATATGCTTTGAGTGTCGCACCTTGGATTGCGCTGATTAAATTTGCTGCCAAGGGTGCGCCTGCACGTACCGCATACACGCCTGATTTTTGGTAGGGTGCTTCGTCCATCGACGCGCAATCGCCCACGGCAAATATTGCTGCGTCGTTTATACATTGCATGCTGGCATTGGTTCGGACAAAGCCGTGGGCATCGCAATCTAGCCCAGATGCCCGTAAATAGGGCGCTGCCGCTGTGCCGGCCGCAACAATAATGTAGTCTGCCGATACTTCTCCACCGCCTTCTAAGTGCACCACACAGGCTGACAATTTAGTTACGCGCTGACCACGCATCACGCTGACGCCCTCCACCCGCAAGGCCTCGGCCAACTGCGGTTCAGCGGCACTCGAAAAAGTTGAGTCGCCAGAAATTAGCGTAACGCCGATGTGAAAGCCCGGACGGCTAAAGTGATGGCGCGCTGCAAGGGCGATTTCTACTCCGCTTGCACCACCACCAATGACGACGATGTGGGCGTGCTTTTCTGCGCTAACTTGATTGGAAATTTGCGCGCATACGGTTTCCCACTGCGCAATAAATTGCTCAAGTGGCCGCACTAAAATGCCGTGCTCTTTCGCGCCAGCAATGGTTTCAACACTGGCAACAGGCCCCGTATTGATGGATAAAAAATCATAGCTCAGCACTTGGCCATCAAGCAGCGCAACGGTTTTTTTAGCGCGATTGATGGATACCACTTTGGATTGCACCCATTGCGCTTTGGCGGCTGTGGCCAACGGTTGCACCGGGATTTCGCAATCAGCAAGATTGTAATGGCCTGCCATCCAGCCGGGAATCATGGCCGAATAGGCTAAGCTTGCATAAGGTGAAACGACCGTAATACGGGCGTCTACAATGGCATTGGGGTTTGCAGCATCGGTCGCTCTTTGCCGTGCTTTGGCCAGCGCTTTGAGCACATGAATGTGCGCATGGCCTGCGCCTAAAAGTACGAGATGTGCGCTCATAAGAATCGTGGTTTGACTGAATCCATTATTTTGCCTGATTTTGCCTAACTACTTTGCGCTAAAACTGAGATCACCGAACCAAGAGCGGCTAGTTTCTTTGGTGTTGTCGGTGTCGGCACCTACCAACACGGCGGTAATTTTTGGCGCATCGAAACCAAAAGCGGCTTTAAAATCAGCGGCAACATCACGGCGCTCGGTCACCCATTGGTTTTGCTTGGCCGCGCCGCTTTGCAGCACCACCATGCGCAAACGATCGGTGTAGGCGTTCCACACCGTTGTGCCGACGGGCTGCTTGGCATCCCACACGTAGCACAATGCCGCTACGGGCACATCTGCGCCAAATAGCGAACGCGCAAAGCGAATTTTTGTGCGCGCACCGAAGGACAAACTTTCTAGCGGCACGTCAAACACCACGTACACGCGCAGTGGATAATCGTCACCCGCTTTGGTCATTACATCACCATTTTTAAGTACGGTGGCGGTGCGCCAGCGCCATTGCAGTATTGGCGTGCGTTTTGGGTCAACATCAAGCTGCGCTAACAAACTGGCGGCAGCACTGACAGAATCGGCTTGCAACACGGTAGCTTGCGTGTCGCCTGCCACCGCAAGTTCGGGATCGGCCACAATTTTATATTGCGTGGATGCTTGCTTGGGTATTTGCACCGTGCGCCATCCCGCGATGGACGATGATGTAGCGCCGATGGGTAGCGCAGAAAACTTAAGCGGCTGCTCGGGCAATGGGTTGGCAAACGCGCCGACACTTGCCAACGTCAGCATCCCGCATAATCCTAAATGAAATAACTTACGCATCACCTTCACCTTTTAATACCTTGAAGACACCCGAATAACGGGCATCTTCAGCCATCCTTAAATAGTCTTCTGGCGTATCAATATCTGATAGCGGTGGTAATTCATGCAAGTTGATTCCTGACTTTGCTGCCGCCAATCTGGTCTGCTGCATCACCCGCTGTGTGCCCCAATCGATGTGCGCAAAAAGCGCTGCTTGGGGCGCGGATAATCCTACCAACACATAGCCGCCGTCTTCCGCAGGAATAAAGCAGGCACCCTCATTTTGCTGCAGCCATGCATCTACCTCGTGCAAATGCGCAGCAGTAAGCATCGGGCAATCAGTACCGATAATTATCATGCGCGACGCAACCTGCAGCCCATGCACAAAGGCGTTGTACATGCGCGCGCCGAGATCGTCGCCGGTTTGCAGTACACATGCTGCAGCAGGCAACAAGGTATAAAAATACGACTCTACTTGCGGCGCGGGCGTGACGAATAAATTAATGTCGCCCAACGCGGCTTGCCGTGCGGTGTGAAGCGCTGCGCTGATGCAGCGGCGATGGAATTGCGCCGCACCTTCTTCACCTAGCAACGGAATAAGCCGCGTTTTAGTGTTGCCAGCAATCGGTTCGCGGGCAAAAATGCCGATGGTGCAGGTGTTTGATTTCATGGCTGCTGTCTGCCGTAGTATTTTTGATGTAACTTTTCTGGCGCTGCACCAAAAAAATACGCTAAGCGCAGCCACCACATTTGCGCAATGGTGCGCCACACGCCGTGTTGCTGCCAGCGGCGGCCAGACGTAACCACGCGCTGTCGCAAACAAATTGGCGCGCTAACTTTTTTTGCCAACTTACAAAAAGCAATGTCTTCCATCAACGCGATGGCTGGAAAGCCGCCTGCTTTAGCAAACAAATTGCGATGCATAAATAGTGCTTGATCGCCGGTGGCAATACCGGTGAGCCTAGAGCGCCAGCACATCATGGCGGCCACCACGGGCAACATGGTGCTATCGCCCTCAATGCGCACGTCAAATCGCC
The DNA here is from genome assembly GCA_043760555.1 of Betaproteobacteria bacterium. GTDB lineage: Bacteria > Pseudomonadota > Gammaproteobacteria > Burkholderiales > Usitatibacteraceae > JANMDR01. The sequence continues at coordinate 15,808 of JAYUOW010000291.1, read as the reverse complement.
CCCATGCAGCTACATTCGCGCCGCAAGCGGCTTCAATGGCGTTAGCAAAGTCAGTAGGCAGTTGCGTATCGGCGTGGAGGAATAAAAGGTGGTCGCCTTGCGCCATGCCCGCCCCCGCGTTCATCTGCGCAGCTCGGCCGCGCGAGGATGCTACTGTGCGCACGCCGCTCGCTTGGGCGACGGACAGCGTGAGGTCACCGCTACCGCCATCAACCACAATTATTTCGCAGTGCGGCGCGCGCAGCTGCAAGTCAGCGATAAAAGCTTGCAAGCGCAATGCTTCATTTAGCACCGGCACGATGATAGAAATCATTATCGCGCCACGCTGCAGGCGCTGCGTTTAGTGCGCCGTTTTTGCAGTTGCAGGCTCGGGATGCGCCTCCGGTGCGGTGTAGTACTGGCGTTTGTCGGTGAGCAGTGCGCCCAGTGCGCCCAATACCCCGCCAAAGCCCGCTTCGCCGCGCATCCACGTTTGGTAGGCGGTGGCAAACTGCATTTGCCCGTGGGTAACGGTGCTGCGTTTGTACACACCAGCGGCATATTTATTGGCTTCACTCATGGTTGGGTAAGTGTGAATGGTACCAAGAATTTTGTTTAATCCTAAGCCGTGCTTCATCGCCAATACATATTCAGCCAGCAAATCACCCGCGTGATCGCCTACTATGGTCACGCCCAAAATATTATCTTTAGCGGGGGACGTTAGCACCTTCACAAAGCCCGTCGCTGTGCCATCGGCAATGGCGCGATCAAGGTCATCAATACCGTAGCGATGCACGTTAAATGGGATTTTTTTCTCCAGCGCTTCTTGCTCGTTAATGCCCACGCGCGCCACTTCTGGATCGGTAAATGTTGCCCACGGCACCACGCTGTAGTCGACCGTAAATTTTTTGAATTTGCCGAACAAGGCGTTGACCGCCGCAAACCACGCCATGTGCGACGCCGTATGGGTAAATTGATACGGCCCTGCGACGTCACCGGCGGCAAAAATATTAGGAAACTTCGTTTCTAAAAATCCATTTACTTCCACCGTTTTATTAGTAACGATACCAAGCTCTTCCAAGCCATAACCCGTCATGTTTGCCACGCGCCCTACTGCGCATAAAATTTCATCAAATGGGATGGCTTCTTTGCCGTTTTTTGATTCTACGATTAAGCATTTTTCGCCATCGCGCATCTCTACCGCCAACGCTTTGTGGCCTACTCGCACATCGACGCGTTCGCTTTTAAATTTCGCTTCAACATAGGCCGATACATCAGCATCTTCGCGCACCATTAAGCGCGGTGCCATTTCTACTTGCGTTACGCTCGCCCCTAAGCGTGCGAAGCACTGCGTTAATTCGCAGCCAATTGGCCCGCCACCAAGCACGACCAAACGCTTTGGTAAGGCCGCTAAATTCCATACGGTGTCTGAAGTTAGCGGCACTACATCTGCCAACCCAGGAATCGGCGGCACGAAGGGCCTAGCACCTGCGGCAATCACGATATTTTTGGTGGTGAGTACGGTTTTATTATTTTGTGCGTCCGTTACTTCTACTTCCCATGGCGACAAAATTTTGGCGCTACCGGTCATACATTCCACACCCAATGCCGTGTAGCGGGCGACGGAGTCATGCGGCTCAATATCGGCAATCACCCGCTTGATGCGCGCCATGATGGCAGCGAAGTCAACATCGGCTTTGGCGTTGGCCAAACCGTAGTCACTGGCGTGTTGAATTTGCTCAACTAACTTTGCGGATTTAATCATCGCTTTAGACGGCACACAGCCCGTATTTAGGCAGTCTCCACCCATTTTGTGCCGCTCAATAAGCGTAACTTTGGCCTTCACCGCCGCTGCAATATAGGAGCTCACCAAACCCGCTGCACCGGCACCAATGACAACCATGTTGCGGCTGTACGCTTTAGGGCGCTGCCAACCGGCATAGACCTTGCGGGCTTTGATGAAATCGACAATTTTTTTAGCGATGAGTGGGGCAATACCCAACAAAATAAATGCGCCGATTAAACCTGGCTTTAAAATATCGCGAACTGAGCTAATGCTGGCAAGCTCAGTGCCTGCGTTAACGTAGATGATCGTGCCAAACAACATACCTAACTGGCTCACCCAAAAGAAGGTCCAGGTTTTCATTTTGGTTAATCCCATCGCTAAATTGATGAGAAAAAACGGCACAGCGGGCACTAAGCGCAATGTAAATAAATACAGCGCACCTTCTTTTTCTACACCTGCATTGATAGGTGCTAAAAACTTACCAAACTTAGCTTCAACCGTCTCACGCAACACATAGCGCGAGACTAAAAACGCCAGCGTTGCTCCTACCGTCGATGACACTGAAACAATGGCGGTGCCCATCACCACACCAAACACGGCACCCGCCGCCAAGGTAAGAATGGCAGCACCTGGAATTGAAGCGGCAACGGCCACGATGTACACGCCCATAAAGCCCGCAATGGTTAACACCGGGTTGGCTGCATAGTAGGAAGCAACGGCTGCCTGCTGTGATTTTAAGAAATCAAGAGTTAAAAATCGGCCTAAATTAAAGCCAAAAAAAGCGGCGATGAGTGCTGCAAAAACAACGACAATGAGTATTTTTTTCTTCATTTATAATCCGATTTTTTTGATTTTTAGTCGCGTTAGTGTGGGGTGATTACTGCCGTATTCTAGTGTACGGGTTTTTTTGCAGCCTCGTGTGCAGCCCACGCGCAAAACGCCTACGAGTTAATACGCATGCAAAGTGCCTTTGGATGCATATCAACTGCTTTTCAGTGTGACGCCACATAATAAAAAATGCCTAAAGACGCCCTATTTACGGGCATCTTCAGGCATCTAATTATACCGTTTATTGCAAAAAGGCAATTCGCTTATCAGCTGGTAGACCCAAGAATATGCACATTTGGGCTGGGCGATCCATCGCCGCCTTGCCAGTTAGGTTTGTCCAGCGCGCGCTTTAACTGCTCGATCCGCACCGGCTTCACTAGCCAATCATCGACGAGTCGGTTAACGATATTGGCGTCTGGCGGATGGCCTGACACCATAATTAGTCTTGGCATGTTTGCTGAATTGCCGTGCAAGGCTCGCAACTTCGCGGCTAACTCTGGGCCATTCATGCCTTCCATTTCATAGTCCAACAGCACCACGTCAAAGCGCCCGATACCCACGGTGGTAAGCGCTTCCATCGGTGAGCCACACGCTTCTACTTTATGACCAAGCACGCCAATTTGATGGCGTAATACCATCACGCTAATGGCTTCGTCGTCAACAATTAGCGTGCGCAAGGTTTGTGGTGCGTCAAGCGCTACTTTGTCTAACACTGGCGTTGGTTCGGCCGTCAGCACCTGCTCGGCCATCACCGGTAGGCGCAAGGTAAAGAAAAAAGCCGCACCTTTGTTGATTTCACTTAACACCTCAAGTTTACCGCCCATGAGCTGCACTAAATCTTTAGAAATTGCCAACCCAAGCCCAGCACCCGTCGCGTTTTTACGACTGGTATCGCCGCGCTGGAAGGGCTTAAACAGACGTTCTTGATCGGCTTTAGCGATGCCGGGGCCATTGTCGCGCACTTCAAAACGGACAGCAGTTTTTAACCCATTTTCTGCATAGGTAGCGTCAGCACTTACGTTGGCGCTGGTTACCGTCAACGCAATATTGCCTTGATCTGAAAACTTCAGCGCATTACCAAATAAATTGCCCAGCACCTGCTGCAAACGATGCGCATCGATAGAGACGGTGGCGGGAAGCTTAGGATCAATCTGCACTTGAAGGCCTAGATTTTTTCGTGCAGCCAAAGGCTGGTAGAGCGTGCCTAAATTAGCAATAAGGGCTTTGATATTTGTGGCTTCGGGATTCAAGGTTAAGGTGCCGCCTTTGATGCGGCCACGGTCTAGCAAGTCTTGTGCAAGGCTATTTAGCGACAATCCTGCATCGCGAATTGCTTGAATTTTGTTTCGTTGATCCACCGGCATGGGCGCAGATAACAACAAATCGCTAATGCCTAAAATACCGTTGAGTGGATTGCGCAAATCATGGCTAGTTTGCATGAGCACTTGTTCCATTTCTAAGCTTTGCTGGCGCACTTTTTTAGCATGACGGCGTTGCTGAAAGTACATGCCAAGGGCTACTAAAAACAAAATTAACGCCAAGCCAATTGCCAGCAAGGTGTAGCGAAACTTGCTTTCGTTATTTTCAGCGCGCACGTGTTCAGTTTCGGTTTTAGCGTTGGCAATCGTTAGCTCCGCATCGCTCTGCGCATAGCGCAAACGCTCGGCAAAGTCGGTACTGGCGGAATCACGTTCAATGATGGCTACCTTGTCGGTGAGCTGATTAAGCCTCGCAACAGACTTCACCAAACCCGCCGACGGCGCACCCCGCAGTTGCAATTCCACGCTGGCGCGCACGGCACGCATTTCGTCGCTGTATAAATTTAGCGTGGCATAGGCTTCGCTGGCGCGATTGTATAAATTGATCGCTTCCGCCATTTGTCCGCGCATTTGCAAAGCATGGGCGGACGTTTCAATACCCAGCCCCGACAACTGAGAGTTTTTAAGGCTACCTGCCATGCTAGAAATGCGTTCACCCATGGCTTCAACGGTGGCAACGTCATTCGTCGCCCGTGCTGAACGCGCACGCTCTAGCAAAATTTCGGCCGCAAGTTTTGGATCGTTAATGCCCTGCAGTAAGTTGGTGGCTTGGTCTAAATACGCGTTGGCATCCGCTACTTTGTCGATTTTTGCGGCCGCGCGCGACATATTACGCAACAGGCGGATGCGCATTTCTGGCTGCGTAACGGCGGAGGTATAAGGCAAAGCATCTGCTGCATAACGTAACGATTCATCAAGCTTGCCTAAGCGAAAACTAATCGACGAATAGGCCAACATAATGTCGGGAAACAGCTGATTATCTTTCGCATTACCTAGGCGCTGCTGCGCCTGCGCTAGCGCCCGTGAGGCCGCGTTAAACTCACCCAAGGATGCATGGGCACGACCTTCATTAATGCGGGCGCGCACCTGCAAATAGATGCTATTGGTTTTATCAGCATTGGTAATAGCTGCCAGCGCGGCGCGGCGTTGACACTGCCAATTAGCGATCACGCGGCAGGCATTTGCTTCGGCTAAATCTAATTTTGCAAGCTCAACGAAGTCAGGTGTTGACACGGCTGCCCTAGCTGCAGCAAGCTTTTCTAAGACGACGCGCGGTTCGGTAAGCGCTTCAATTTCAAGCACGTGACGTTGGCCGCTGATGGTGGAAACGGTGGTGGTGTCATCTGCAGCAACGGCGTTCGACGTGAACAACAAGCCTGTCATCGCCAACATGATCGCAACAATCCAAACAAACGCGGCGCGTGTGTTGGTGCCTAAATGGTCAAGGCCAAGTTTTAGCGCTACAGCGAACGGGCGCATTTGAATGGGGGCGGGCAAAATTTTATTTCGGGGCGTGGCAAAATTTAAGCGTTAAAAAACGGGCTAAAACGAACTAGTAAAGTATGCTGCCGAGGCCTTTAAGTGTCAAATGAATAATCAAAAACAATCAAGAACAAACAACGCACGCCGCAGCTAAACGGACACTATTTTGCGGCGTCAACAAACGTCAACCCACCTTTAACACACTAGGCAAGCGCTGATCGCCATAGGTTCTCAATATTTCTGATATTTCTACCCGATAGCCATCAAGCCATTTTGCTTGATTTTGCTTGGCTTCTAAGTGGCTCGGATGCTGCATCAACAATTGTAACGACGCCAGCGAATCCCAATAATAAACATTAGACACCAAACCTGTAGCGGCACTTTCCCAGTTTTCTTCACCCAGATAACCGGGAATAGATTTGGCAACATCGGCAATGATGGCGTCAAGGGTATGAAACTCATCGTCGTATTGTTTTTTAGCGAAGATGAAGGTGGCTGAAAACATGGGTGCTCCACAAAAGGCGTTTACTAAATAAAATCAAGCGGACCAACATCCATGCCGTCATAGCTCGCCACGCTGTGTTGCGCCGCCAGTTGCTGCAACTCCCCGTTGCGCGTGAACAGCGATTGCGGTGAATGGGTTTCGATTTTTTCCATGTGTAGCACGTGGGTGGATTCGTCATCCGACGGGTACAAGTTTGCGATTTTGTAGTGCGACTTCTCAAGCACATCGGCCAGCGCTCGGAGCTTGGCTGGGCTTGGATCAAAGAAAAAATAGCCCCACAACAAATCGCCATCGACGTTCCAAGATGTCTGGCTGCGCATATTATCGAACATGGTTTCTAGGTCGGCGAGTGGGGTCATGAGTATGCAGATATTAGTTAAAGTTAGTTGATTTAAAGGCTCGAAGACGCCCTATTTTCGGGCTTCTTCAGGCATTAATAGTTCAATCAAAAAATGCGCCAAATTATTTAACTGCGCCGTGTGACGATTGCCTAAAAACAACCAGCGCAATGCCACTCAAAATAGCTGTGGATGCTAACACGATGCGCAAGGTTAACGCTTCGTCCAAAAACAAAACACCACCAAATGTGGCGATGACTGGCACGCTTAATTGCACCGTGGCCGCCGTAGCGGCTTTAAGCGCTGGCAACGCAGAATACCAAATTGCGTAGCCCACGCCAGATGTGATCGCGCCGGATATCAGCGCATAGACAACGCCTGCGGGCTCCAGGGACATCACGTTTATTTGCAGTACGCAGAACGCAATGGCGAGCGGCACAGCACGCGCGAAGTTACCTGCGGTGATCGTTGTGGCGTCACCCGCACCCTTACCTCGCAACGAGTACACGCCCCACGCCACACCCGCCGTCAACATCAACGTCGCGCTGTAAAAAGGCGGTGCAACCAATGCAGCGGGATCAGGCACCAGTAGGCCGACTAGCCCACCCAATGCGATGGCTAAGCCGCCAAGCTGCGGCAAGCGCAACCGCTCGCCCCTGCACAAGCCAACACCAATCATGGTGGCCTGCACCGCGCCAAACAACAGCAACGCGCCGGTGGCTGCGGGAAGGCGCACATACGCGTATGAAAAACAAATGGCGTAGGCAAAAAGCGCGAGGGCGGAAAGCCAGTTGCCATTGCCATTGCCATTTGGCACGGGCGTGGATACGTGCTTACGCGCCCGCACGAGCAGCCACAGCACAACGGCTCCTGCGATGAGGCGAATGGTGGTGAAGCTCGCCACGTCGATGGTGAGTTGGTTGGTGTTCGTGGCTTTCAATGCGGCGCGACATAACAAAGAATTGCCTGCGAAGGCCAGCAAGGAAAGCGTCGTGAGGACGGCGAGGCGAAAGGGTGACATGGGACTTTCTTGATTGCCTTGTGCTTTAAGAACCTTGCTATAACGCGTAATGATAGCGTGCTTGCAGAAAATCAATTCGGTCTTCGCTTACCAAATAAACCAAACGATGCTCTTCAGTAATCCGACGCGACCACGCGCCCACAGCGAGGTGTTTCAACGGTTCTGGTTTACCGATGCCGGTAAACGGGTCATGCATAATCGCTTCTGCTAAATCTAGTATTTTTAACGCGACGCGGTGATTACTTTGCACCCAGAAACGAAGGTCTTCGCGAAACTCTGGCTGAAACACGCTTATCCTGCGACCAAATTTAGCCAAGACCCACCTCGACGCGCAAGGCATCAATTGACTGTGCCCGCGTCGTTTGCTTTTGCGCTCGCTTCAACGCGGTAAGTAAGCGCGATGCATTGGCGGGCGAGCGTAATAGATGCGCAGTTTCGAGCACGCCTTGTAGCTCATCGGCCGCAATCAACGCAACATCCGGCTCACCACGCCGTTGAATGATGACGACTTCTTGATCGTCGGTAACAGAGGTCATTAGCGCAGCAAGGTTGGCGCGCGCTTGGGTGTAGGTTGTTTGAATCGCCATGGATGCCTTGATGATTGAATGTGTACAGAAACACTGTACGCATTTTGCGCACACCCGTCAACTTGAAGTTATCGACCGCGCAAATTTCTAACGTGTTTTTTGCAAAAATGAGAGGGGATTGATCTGCTCACTGCCAAAGGCGCCGCTACATAAACTTTCACCCTCACCACTTACGTTAGGCAGCCGAACTGGCACCAGTTTCAATCGGCCATTTGCTAAACGCAAACACCCAAAGCATCACTATATTTATCATCGGCACAAACAGCATCAGCGACCATGCACCGGAATAGCCTGCTTTCGCCACGATGCGCCAAAGCGGGATGCTGAAAATACCGATCATCAACGTCGACGATATAAGCCAATGCCAAATACTGAATGCCCCCATAATTGCTTCAAAAATGTGGTGATGCCGTTTTAGACGTGGCCGAAACTACATCTTTGATTATAACTTTATATTCACCGTAGACGCCCTATTTAATGGCATCTTCAATAATGCTGCGATGCACTATGCGCCCATTTACAGCAGCACCGCAACCGCCGAATTTGCCACCATCAACATAAAATCAACGACAAAGATAAACAACATACGCCCTTTAAGCACCCACCATAAGCTGCTATCGCCACGATAATTTTGAATGGCGATGGGGACGTTATAGATAAATTGGCTGGCGTGGGCGATGGCAAAAACTACAGCAAATAGTGCCACTTGTTTGGGGTGCGAAAACAGCGCTTGGTTATATAGCAGCAAAATTGCAAAAGCGGCCAGCGCGAAGTTCATGCCGCCTAAAAAGCGTAGGGACGCAGCAAGCGTTGGCAGCATCGGCGTGAGTACATTTTCATCTGCCTTTTGTGGCACCAATAGCGCTGCAGCGCGCTGCGGGCTGATGCTAAAAAACTTGAATGCGGCACCAAACCATAGCGCGTTGAGCGCAAACACCAACACAACGAATAGCGGAAAATTTTGCATGGGAGTGACCTAAAAAATTAAGGGCGCAATTTTGTTTTTGCGAGTACGCAGAAGGCGCACGGTGGTAGAACTTGCCGTATTGGTGGGAGCGGTTGCACGCGCGCCTCAGCCTTTTAATGCACCACAACTTTCACGCCCACGAGCACCATCCGCGCTGCGGCGGCTTGGGCTAGATCGAAGGTGACGAAGTGCGTTACGCCTACGCGCGCGGCAATGGCTAAATGCAGCGCATCGCCAGCACGGAGCGGATGTTTAGCAATTTGCAGCGCCAGCGTGCCTGCGCGCACTACGTCCGTTGCGAGCGTAGCAGCGGCGCTAAACTTTGCGGCGCGAAGTTGGTCGAGCGCATCGGCTACTTGCATTAAGTCGACCGCTTTAATGTGTCCCGCCCGATGTTTAGCGGCGATCGCGCACCGATACTCTGCAACAATCCAGTCGCTACAAATGCCGCGCAACCCTTGCTGCATCAGCGTTGACAATATTGCGGACGCCGATTCTGTTTGCGCTTCTTGCGTAAGAAGCGCCACGGCTACACTGGTGTCGATATAAAACATCGCGCGCTAAACCCTTTTTTAATACCGCGCTGTTTGACGCCATTGCGCAACAAAGCCATCAGCACTTTTATCTAACTTTGCGCTTTTGGTTTTACGCTGGGCGCCCAAGGTTTTGCTGCGCGTTTCCATCAAGAACGCCGCCATATCATCTAAGCCGGACGGGGCTTGTTGCACGTCAGCGTGATCAGCGGCGGCAGCATCAGAGAGCGCTACAAGTCTATAACTTGGTCGGCCGTGCTTTGTAAGCACCACGTCTTGACCAGCGTCGACCATTAAGGTTAACTCGCTCAATCGTGCCTTCGCCTGCGCTAAACCGTATTGCATCGTAATCACCTAAAATATAGTCAAACCATGACCATAACTATAACTATAAAATAGAGTCGTGTCAAGTTTAGAAGCGGCTAGGGAACGGCATAATATGCTGTAGATGCCCTAAAATAGGGCTTCTACAATGCATGTGCAAACCACGGCAACATGATAGAGTAAACGCTTGTGATGCAAATCTATCGATCCCAACCACACACCACCAATCGTTCCGATGAAATCCTTTAGCGAAAACGTAACCCGCACCCTAAACGCCTTGCGTGATATTGACCCTGCCATCGACAGCCTCGGCTACTGCGGGTTGATGACGGATTTGCGCGACGTGACCGCAGGGGCGGATTGGGGGCGTGAACAATATTGCCTTGCGATTGCTCTGGTTTCCGCACACTTCTTGAATGCGACGACGCCGCAGGAGAGCAGAAACGCGGCGCAATTTGCGTTGTGTGATTTGATCATGCACGGCCACTTTGCGTTGCGGCGACGCGATTTGCGCGCTTTGCTAGGCGCCTTGGCGATCACGCGAGATCGCGAGTTAATGTACCAAATACTGAACATGCTACGGCTGTGGGGTTCGCCCGATGCGCGTAATTTAGCCGCACCGTTTATGCAGTATGAAGACGCCGCTGTCCGTGGCTATGCGGCAAAAATTTGCAATAAATCTTCGCGCTAAGCGTGCACCCACCGCAGGATGCCAAACTCGGGCTGCCGAAGATTTTGGCGCACCTTCAAAGCCGAGCTTAGTGACCCAGGCAAGGCGTTAGGCTCATGCGCTATGCGCGCACGGCTTTGCACGAGAAGCAGCCACGCTTTGCGTTGTGCAAATGGATGTAGGCGACATCATCCCGGCTGAAATACTCGGTGATGACGTTGCCAGCGACAACGCCTTCACAAACGCTTGCATCAACGATCATGTGTGCGGCATCGTAGGCACGCACGGATATGAGTCTGGTTTTAATGTAGTTTGGCACTTCACCAATTGCCAGCCTGCGCTGCTGAACACCACGACGGATGAAGATTGGGCCTGAGGCACAATAGGGCGAGGCGGCCGGTTGATGCCGGTATGGCAGAAGCAGCAACTCCTCACCGAGTGCTGCATCTTCGAGGCTAATCCGACAGGGGTAGCCCGGACTTTCATCGGCGATGCATCGCTTGGCTGATAGTTGGTTGAGTTGCTCGTCCGAAAGGTCGAAGAGTGCTTGAAACGGCGCGTGATCAATGCCGATGAGTTGGAAGTTGCTAGACATGTGGACTCCTTGTTGGTGTCACGATACTAGCGTATGTAACTGCTACGCATTCGCGATATTCGGACATGCAATTTGGAGCGCGATAGAGCAGGATAGGTGTGCGGTGTGGAGCCTAGTTGGAATGTGCCGCGCACAAATCTTAAGGCCAAAAAAACCAGGCCGCCGCTAGTATCAACAGCCCTGCCCAGGCCGAACCGATGACGTGATAGATGGTCGCCACGCAGCCTAAATTCATGAAAACCCACAGATAGACTTCATAAGAAACTTCGCCGTCCATCAAGCGGAAGCAAATCAAAATTATTATGTTGGCAATGGCTAATGTAGCGATTGCGAGCCAGACATCGAGCACAGACAGCAACACAATCGGCGTGATGGACACCACCAAACCGAGTATCACTTGCGCGACCCGTTGAATAAAAATACGCAATCGTGATTTAGGAACTATCGGCTTTTCTAAAAGCGCAGGCACATAAACAGGCGACGATTCGGCACCGATGATGGGAGTCGCGGCAACGTCAATTGGCGATTCAGCAGTGGTAGTCGACGGAGCAGCGACGCCGCTAGCACCTGTTAAATCAGGAGTATGCAAGGATATGTTTCTTTTTTCTCATTGTTAGGTTCGACAATTTTATCTGCAACTTCTAACGCACCATGCAAGACATTCAACTTACACTGCAAGAACACGCTGAAGACGGCCTAAAATAGGGCATCTTCAGCGTACGTTCCGGGGCAATCGTGCTGAAGAAAATATGCCGTTTAATGCCATTGGCACCGCTAAAAAAACCGCTTACACAGCTTCGGAAACCGCACTTCCAAATCCTCCTCTTCCCACGGCGAGCCGGTGGGCTCGCTTTGGTACTCTAATTCATGCTCCGGAAATTCATCGGCTTCTTTGCCCGTTGTTTCTTCCCACACTTGTGATGCGATGTATTGAAAACCTTCCACCTGACACTCGCCGTCCTCGTCGGTTACCACGTCTACGAGTGACTCGGGATCAAGCAATGCCGCTTCATATACTTGCTCACCGCGTGAGATGAGCCAGCCTCTAAAATCCATAAAACCGTCGTCCGAACAGCCGCCACCAATCACGTAAGCGGCACCCCACAGCGCCCAGTCGTAAGCGCGAATATGGTACGCGCTTAAATGCCGATCAAACGCCACAATGTCGTCTGGCGAGAGCACTGCGAGTGCTTCGCTTAAAGTTTCAAGTTGCGCTTCGGCGTCACCTTCAGCGGCATCGCGCGATGCGTCGATGATGGTCCAGAATTTTATTTTTTCCATTTGGGTTTGCTTTCGTTAGGTCAAATGACTTTGCTAGATTTTAACTTTGCGGCTTGTCTAATAGACTGAAGAGCCTTTAAAATAGGGATTCTTCAAGGTATTTATTTTTACTAACCCGCATCATCGATACGTTTAATCGCATTACTTGCATTGCGCACGCACACTATCGAACTTTACTGAGCCGCTCAGCCATACGGGTTTGCCAGCCAGAACCCGTCGCTTTCCAGCGATCTATCACGTCAACGGGTAGCCGTAATGAAATCAATTTGCGCAGGTTAGCCGAAACAGGTCGCCCACCCTTATTTACCGTGGCGCGCGCGAGCATTTCGTCATTTAACTCTGGCAAGTCCTCATATTCAGAATCGTTCAATACATGCGCATCAACACGCGTCATGTCAGACTTTAAGTCGCGGTGTGACGCTAATTTGTTTGCGTTCATTGGCTTTACTCATGCTAAAAACGTGGCGATCCGTGCCACGCGGTGTGCACCCTACAACCACCATTCGACCAGCCAAACTCCCGTAGCAAATCATGCGGGTTTCGCCATAGTCTTTGCGTGTATCTTCAAAATCCAAAGTCACACCCTCAAAAACCAAAGCGGCATCAACAAAATCAAGCCCACGTTCCGCCAAAGTTTTATCGCGTTTATTTGGGTCAAAGGTGATTCGCATACGGTTATTGTATATACACTAACCGCCGAGTACAAAAGTTATTTTGCGATGTAGTCTACCGATGGTTAGCATCTTTTTTTACCGAGATTTGCGTTGGGGTAATACTCGGCGTCTCTTTGTGACGAAGCGCGCAATAGAGTTTGGTTGCGTGCAGGGCTTGCGCCCAGGGTTTTGTCGCTAATGGTTATGAAAGAGCTACTATGGATTACTTTTGTGGCAGCGCCAAAAGAAGCGGTGGCGCGGTTGGCGGTGGCTGAAGACGGCCAGAAGCATTGCACCTCCAACAGTATTGCACCGTCTGAAATCTCGATCTAGTCAACAAAGACTTGCCAGTGAACTTTTCATCGCGGGCGACGTTCCGCTTCAACATTCAGACTACTTTGATCGCTTTTATTCTCATTATTTCTTCGATCAAAGAATCGAAATGCAAAAAATCACTTTTATCATTTCTCTGCAATACATACTCCATAAAATCACGCTTTCGAGCATCATCAAACTCTACAATTGTCGGCGCATTTGAACGGGTAATTGTTTTCGTAAAATCACTCAACAAGTGCTTTGGGAATGCGTTCTCAATCCCTTTGTTCGTAATGTCGTTTTGAACATTTATTGGAAGCACGAAGGGAAATGTGTTGTTCTCTGACGGCAAACCAAACTTAACATCGCAATCCAAAACAAAAAGTACCTTATTTTTATGCTGCATTTTAGTCAAAAAACTGAAGATCGTCTTCAATTGGCTTTGTCCCGTCATCCCTTCTATTCCAGCCAACACATCAACATCTGAAATACCATTTAATTCTAAGACTTTTCGAATAATCGATACATTATGTCCTTCAGTAAGGATCGTTAGCTCAACTTTTGCGATTTGATCTACCAGCGTCAAACCCTGTTCGAGCGTTGCAAAACCCTGGGTCAAAATGGAGAGCGCGACTGCCTTAGATTTTTTCTCAATTCTAGTTGTTCCAGAACGGTTCATAACAAAAATTGCTTCTTCTGGCGCCAGCGCTAGTGTTGTCGGTGAGTGTGTTATCAAAATGACTTTTACGCCTCGCTTGAGGAAAACACTTTGAATAACGTCCAGCATATTTTTCATCATTGACGGGTGTAGCGACGCATCAACCTCGTCAAGCAGTAGCAAATCAGGGAAGTGCTTATCTGAGGAGGATTTATAGACCGAAGCCACTAGCGCCATCAAAATGCGTTCGCCGGACGACAGGTGTCCAAAATCCACCTTTAAGCCCTGAATTTTAGTGTGCTTCAACTTTAACTGGTAACTGCCGAAGTAGTCGTCACCCTCCGGAGATGCCACCCGATAATCTAATGTGTCAAAGCGTTCCAACACTTCGTTAACCACATCCCACGGTGGCCGACCATGTGTAGACACAAACTGTGCTTCAGTCAGAACGTTTTCACTTTTCCCATGTTTCTCGTTCTGAAATTCAGCAATCTGATTACGGAATAATTTACCGTAATAGTCCCAAAACACTCTCCCCAGCTGATTTGGGAGGAAATCACTTTTAAATATATAGGGTTTAAATTTTCGATCAAAATCTTCGCGTGTGATTTCATCGATGCCGTATGGCAAGGATTTTGCGAGAGAATACAATCCTTGAGCCTGCTGATTCAGCTTAATATCTGGCCGCTCGAAGTACGCTTTTGTATAATTTTTGTAAACGCTGACTTGCGCAGCAGCAGAATCCCATAAGCTAGTTTTTTCGTTAACCAACGATACTTTGAGCTGCACGTAGTCATCCCCAAGACCCGCTCGCCAATTGTGAAGCGATGGGACTACGGCTTGTTGAAGATGTTGCCAAGTATTATCGCGCTCTGTTGAGAGTTGCTGAGCATTGAATAATTGTTCATTTTCAAGCTTGAACGTTTCGTAGTTAAATAAAACAACATGGGCATTTTCCATCCCTTCGATCGCCACATGCCTTTTCTCAAGAGCATCTAACAAATGGCTTTTACCAGAACCATTAACGCCAGTTAAAACCACAAAATCTGATATCTCAACTGGGTCAAACTGATCGATTGACAAATATTTTTGCTTAAATGAAAGTCTCAAAATTAACCCTGTATAAAAGCGATGGTTTGGTTTTTAAAGTTGCTATTGAAAACACCCTAAATCAGGCCATCTCCAGCCAACCCCTGCCCCACCAACTTCCCAACCTTCCCCACCAAATTCTCAACCGTAAACCCAAAGTGCTTAAACAACACCGGTGCGGGTGCAGACTCACCAAACGTATCGATGCACACCACATCCCCTTCTAGGCCGACATACTTCCTCCAGTAGTCGCCCACACCCGCTTCTACGGCCACTCTTGGCACACCTGCTGGCAGCACGGATTTTTTGTAGTCTGCTGTTTGCGCATCGAATACGCTGGTGCAGGGCATGGACACTACTCTGGTGCCGGTACCGGCTGCGTTTAGGGCTTTGGCGGCTTCTATGGCTAGGGGCACTTCGGAGCCGGTGGCGATGATTACGGCTTTTAGTGTGCCCGCCTCGCGCGCTAGCACGTAGCCGCCGCGCGCTACTGCGTCGCAAGTAGCGTCATCGCGCTGTTGGTAGGCGCAATTTTGACGGGAGAGGATTAGGCAGCTTGGGCCGTCTTGGCGTTGCATAGCCGCAACCCAAGCGACCGCCGTTTCATATGCATCACAAGGGCGCCACACGGCCATGTTGGGGATTAGCCGTAGGCTGGATACGTGTTCAACACTTTGATGCGTGGGGCCGTCTTCACCTAAGCCGATAGAGTCGTGGGTGTAGATGGAGATGTTGCGCAGCTTCATTAGCGCTGCCATGCGCAAGGCATTGCGGGCGTAGTCGCTGAAGGTTAAAAATGTGCCGGCGTAGGGCACCACGCCGCCGTGTAGCGCCATGCCGTTGCCGATGGCTGTCATGGCAAATTCACGTACGCCGTA
>JAYUOW010000290.1:0-3009 GCA_043760555.1 Betaproteobacteria bacterium | reverse complement strand
ATATTTATCACCGCTTGCACAGCGCTCACCTTTTACAGCGGCGCTGCAACCGCGCAGACTGGCTTACCAAAACTTGAAACTGACTTCGCCAAGCAACCTGCGGGCGAATATATTGTCGATAAAGCCCACGCGTCGGTCACGTGGCGCGTCGCCCACATGGGGTTGTCGCAATACACCGCGCGCTTTGATGTAATGCGCGGATCGTTAAACCTAGCGCCTGCGGCACCAGCAACCAGCCGGGTAGAATTTACGATAGACGCGAAATCGGTCAACACCGGCATCGTGCCGTTTGATAAAAAACTGCAGGGCAGTGACTATTTTGACGCTGACAAAAACGGCACCATCATGTTTAAATCGACCGGCATCGACGCCATTGCTGGGGGAAAATTTAAGCTGCAAGGTGACCTAACATTTCGCGGCATCACCAAACCCATGAGCTGGGACGCCACATTTAACGGCGGCCAATACAGCAAATTTATGCAAGCGCATCAACTAGGGTTTTCTGCCAAAGGCATCGTAAAACGCTCGAACTGGGATTTAAAAACCTACTTAGATTTAATCGGCGATGACGTTGAAGTGATCATCGAGGTTGAATTTTTACATCGTCCAGCGGTTTTACAATAAGCTGAAGAAGCCCTATTTTTCCCGCAAGGGGACTACCTTTGGGTAGAAGGCATCTTCAGCCTATTCTGCTCCCACTCAAATCACCCGATACAGCGTTCGATCATCGCGAAACGGCTGATCGTCAAACACATGCCGCACCACGCCTTGGCGCATTAACTGCGTCGTCCATTGCGCAGCAGTAGCACGTGGGACGCTGTAGGTGGCTTCCATCCAATCGACAATTTGCGCCCCCGTTACACTGCGATGGTGGCACACAATGCCGCGTCGATGGTCTGTTAGCGCCACACCTTCTAGGTCGCCTGAGCCACGTAGTGCAAACTTCAAATCATTGGCAACGGGCAGCAGCCATGAGCTGTCATCAGCTGGTGGGGCTAAGCGGTAGAACAAATTCGCGTCTTCAAAATCATGCTCGTCGGCCACGTGACGGATGTGGCCGAGCGCTAACAGGCGCTGACCAATTACCACAGCTTGCTCGCGGCTCACATCTTGCGTTTGCGCAATCCAATCTACAGCTTCATTGCCAACAAAGCACTCGCGGTAGGTGCGCAAATGGAATACGCGGTCGCGAATATCTAAGCCGCCGGGTGTGTGCGCATTGTGCAGCAATTGTTGAGTGGCTTCATCTAAAGTGCTAGCGGCAGTGGCTACAGACAATGCGGCAGGCACTGACTTTTCTGCAGCATCTACGCCCGTGTTGGCCTGTTGTTCTGCCAACCATTTGATAAAGCCGGGTATCGCCAAGGGGCGCGAAATTAAATAGCCTTGGGCATATTCCACGCCGCGTCCTTCTAAATATTTCCATTGCGATCGCGTTTCAACGCCTTCAGCAATGAGCTTCAAATTAAGCTGTTTAGCTAGGGTAATGATGGCATCTAACACCGGGCGACGCACGGTTTCGGTATCAATGGTGCTCACAAACGCGCGATCAATTTTTATACGATCAACCTGCATTTCTTCAAGCACGGCCAAGCTGCTTTGCCCCGTGCCAAAATCATCCAGCGCAATGCGCCAACCGGCCTGCTTCAATAAACTCAAGGCATTTGATGTGGCAGCGTCCACACAATCGCGCTCGGTAAGCTCCAGCAATACTTGATGCGGTGCAATGGTGTTGGCATGAAAAATTTCGCTTAAGCGATACGCAAAACCAGCGTGCTGCAGCTGTAGTGGCGTCACGTTAAACGAAAAATACATGTCGGGATTCGCTTTAGCAATCGGTGCCAAGCGGTGTGCGGCCAAGCCCATTACTAAATCAGCCATACCTAAAATTAAGCCGCTGCTTTCAGCCTCTTCAATAAATTCGCCTGGGGCGATGATGCCACGATGCGGGTGGTTCCAGCGCATTAGCACTTCGCCGCCCACGCATTTTCCAGTGGCGAAATCAACGATGGGTTGCACGAATGGTTCAAACTGCCGTTTGCGCAAGCCCACGCTAATGCGGTTGCGCAACCGCCCGCGCCGGTTTGCATTGCGCCACGCCCACGCAATGGCTAAAAACGTGCAAAGCCATAACGGCAACAAAACTGCGGTGGCTTGCAACCACGCGGTTTTCTTTAAGTCGGTCACATCAATATCTACTTCTACCAACACATCGTAGCGGCTAGACGCTGCCATCGTGCGCAACAAGGGCGCGGCAGCGTTACTTTCGTTCGCACCAAATACCGCTAAGCGCTGCCCGCTTTTTGATGACAGCATCACGCACACGTCTGCACTGGAAGCGCCCAAAGTACGGCGCACGCCGTCGATTAAATCTGAAAACGCGCGTGCATCTAATGCCGCAATTTGCACACGGTTCGCGGAATCATTACGCGATACGATAATGGGTGCGTCTGGTTCTGCGGCGCGGTTTAGCGATAAATTTAATGCGGGTTGCTGGGCAGGCAGCGCAATACTAATTACGCCTTCCGGGCCGCAGGCAGAATTTACACCGCGATAGCCCACTGCAAATTGTTGCGCCAACATCGACCGAACTGACGCGCGTACCAGCACCGTGGTTAACGTGGGCGGACACGCGCCGAAGGTAAAGTCTTCATTGGCTTCATTGGCTAATTGGGCAAGCTCGCCATCCAATGCATCAAGCCTCGCTTCCACAAAAGCTAACGCCGCCGTGGCGCTGCGCTGCGAAATTTCTCGCTGACTAAACCACAGTGATGCGGCAACCACTGCCAAACCGCAAAGGGTGACCACAAGCCAAACACCAATAACCCGTCCACCCGCTAACGAGAAAGGTTGCGCGTCACCAAGCCGCTGATCAAAAGCGTAATCACTCATGGCATAGTTAGTGGAATTTTGTTGCATAGCGTTAATACGGACTGGCGGATAAGTTGGATGTACTGCCATTCAACCTAACATACAGATACCTGTAGACGCCCTAAAATAGGGCATCTT
>JAYUOW010000289.1:0-25928 GCA_043760555.1 Betaproteobacteria bacterium | reverse complement strand
GGCTTTCATCGTCTTCATCGCGCACGTTGGTGATGACCACCACGAGTGAGCGACGCGTTAATTTTGCGGCTAGTTCTTTGGCGGCCAGCACGTAATCTGGCGTTTGCAAACTAGGCTGCAAATCATAGAGCGTATCTAAGCAGCGATTCACCATATTGCGCGATTTACCAGGCACCAAATAGCGCGATTGGGCATTGCCAAACGTCATTAGGCCAACGGAATCACCTTGGCGCACCACCACGTATGAAAGCAGCAATACGGCATTGAGCGCATGATCAAAATGAGACAAGGTGTCAGCTGAAGCTTGTGCTGCCATTCGTCGCCCGCAGTCGATTAAAAACACCACACGCTGATCGCGTTCATCCTCATATTCGCGCGAAATTAGGCGGTTGTTGCGGGTGGATGCCTTCCAATCAATTTGCCGCATGCTGTCGCCTTGACGGTACTCGCGCAGCTGCTCAAACGTGAGCCCTTCGCCACGGCGACGACGGCGCATCACGCCAATTTCAGAGAGTCTATTTTCTGTTGCCAATAAGGCGTAGCGCGAGACGGCGGCAAAGTTAGGCAAGCTGCGCACCAGTTGCGTGCTACCCACATGCACCTGACGCACCCACAAGCCTAGGGGCGACACCACGCGCACATGAGGCCTACCAAACATTAGATCACCGCGAATATTGGGCTTAAATTTATAGCTAGTTAGGGCATAGCCGCCAGCGGCTACGGTCACGGTAAACGGCTGACCGACCGCTTCGCAATGATCCGGTTGCTGATCGTGAATGGTAAAAGTTACTGCGCGAAATTGTTGGTGCGGCCACGACATTTTTAAGTTCACAGGGCTCCACACCCCTACCGCCACGGAGCCCGCAACACGGCGCTCTACAAGCAATTGGCTGGTGCCGCGCCACTGCAAATAAATGGTTAAAAAATCTGCCGCAGCGATAATTAACACCACCGCAATACCGACGAGCATTGTCTGCATAATGCGTTCGGCGCTGTTGGCGTACACCTGTGCTGCCACAGTGGCAGCCAAAGTCCAGCCGACCAATGCGAACGCTAACCACAGCAGTATCTTACGAGGAACCATCTTTTACTTTAGTGGGTAGTTATGTACGAGGCGCAGGAACTTGCGCAAACAATTCGGATAGCAGCGCATCGACAGACGTGCCTTCAATTTCCATTTCTGGGCTGGCGCGCACGCGATGGCGCAACACCGGCAGCGCCACTTGTTTAATATCGTCAGGCGTTACAAAATCACGACGTTCAAACAGTGCATTCGCCCGCGCCGCGCGGATCAGCGCGATGCTGCCACGCGGTCCGCTGCCGCTTGAAAACCCAAACGAACCGGCGTTCATGTCGGCGTTCAAGCCCTCGGCCGGACGCGTCGCACGCACGAGGCGCACGGCGTAATCGACTATTTTTTCGTCCACCGTCACGCTGGCTGCGGCCAGCTGCATGGCCTGCAACGCCGCTGCGGTCACCACCGCATCTACGTTATCGGTATTAAGCTTATCGCCCACCGTACCGCGCGTGACGCGTTCAACCAACGCGCGTTCTTCCGTGTCACCTGGATAGCCAACATTTACTTTAATTAAAAAACGATCTAATTGCGCTTCGGGTAGGGAATACGTGCCCTCTTGCTCAATTGGGTTTTGGGTGGCTAGCACCATGAACGGTAATGGCAGCAAAAAGCCTTCGCCTTCAATGGTTACTTGGCCTTCTTGCATCACTTCAAGCAATGCGGCTTGGGTTTTTGCGGGCGCGCGGTTAATTTCGTCGGCCAGCACGAGATTAGCGAAAATAGGGCCTTTGCGGGTGATGAACTGCGCGCTTTTAGCATCGAAAAGCGTGTGCCCGGTAACGTCGGACGGCATTAGATCGGGTGTGAATTGTATGCGCCCAAATTGCCCGTGAAACGTGGCTGCTAAGGCTTTCACCAGCAGGGTTTTACCTAACCCCGGTACGCCTTCAATTAGCACGTGGCCACCCGCAACCAGCGCAATTAAGGTTTCGCGAATAATTTGGCTTTGCCCCACTACCGCTTTTTCAATTTGCGTTTGCATGCGTTGCAAACTCTCGTAGGCCAGCGCGATGGATGCGGGGGGGGCTGCGGCGGCGGCGGCGGCGGCAACGTACGCGGGCGCGCCAACTTCAGTAGGATCGTCAGCACTGACAATTTTTAGCGGCTGCGTAATATCTAAACTCTCTGTGGTGGAGTCGGTTTGCATCGAGTGTTGATCTTGGGTATTTGCTTGCGATTCGGTTGAATTCATATTCGCCTAAAGCCTTCGTAATAAAAATTTATATCTAACAATGACAATGCGCTTATTTTAAAGCGGCTTCCATTTGCCGCAATGTCGTTATGAAAGCCAGCAACTGCGTGGCCGTGGTGGGGGTTGCGTGCAACGCAGAATCAATACGTCCTGCCGATACCTTACACACTAGTTCTAGCCGCGCGAGCTGTTCGGGTGCCAATTGCGCTGCGACACCATTCTGCGTTGTCGTCGTAATATTGAAACCCAGTCGCTGCCGTAGTCGCCTAGCCACGCGGTGGCGCGGCGCTTCTAACAGCGCAGCCCAATCACGACGGTGTAATAAATACTGCCCCGCAGCGCGCCAATGGTCGGCAATATTGCGGCGCGCCTCCGTTTGCGGCGCAGCGATGGGCCCGAAGCGCGGAATGATGTGCCACAACCAAATGAAGAACAACGCTAATGCCGCCAGCATAATTGCCTGCCCGTGCTTAAACAACCAATCTAGCAATGAGCCGGGTTGAAAATCTAAGCCCAAAACGACCATCGTGGGGTTAGCAGGAAGTGGTGCGGCGGCGGCCAAGACGGGCGCTGCTGAAGCCACATCTGCGTCTGCAGGCACCGCGTCATCTGCCACCCTAGCCGTTTTAACTTCTGGCGCAGGACGCGCATGCGGTTCCAGCAGGCGCATCGCAAACACACCTGCGTCATCTTTTAAAATCGCGGCGCGACGCATAAATCCAAAGCTCACCATCGCTACAACTTGTCCTTTACCCAACTGCCGCTTGATGATGCGGTTGCCCACCGAGCTCGGCACCGTAAACGCTTTATCATCCGGCGCTAGCAGGCGCAAACTCGACGGCTGGCCTAACTTTACGCGATAGGTTTCACCATCGTCCCAATCAAAGCGTATCGCGCTTTCGCCCAAATTAAGCACCTTGGAGAGCTGACGTTGCACCGTCGGCGCAATATCAGACTCATTTTCGTCGTCGTCTTCAACGTCATTGCCGGTAGCGGCTTTTTTGCGTTTTGGTGGTAACTCGACCCAGCCGGTTTTTCTCCACACCACGCGCCAGCGTTCCATGCCCACTGCCTTCAACAGCGGATCATCTTGGCCTGGCATTTCGGCTTCCAGCACCAAATTACCGCCGCGTTCCACCCATTCCACTATCGCCTTCACGCGCTGCGGCGTCATACGCGACAAGCGCCAAGCACTGAGCATAATTAGCGATTTTTCCGGCGCATATTGCGCAGGCTCTACCGATTCTTCGAGCCGAATAAAGCTGCCTTTGCGGGTATCTAAATTACTTTTAGCAAGCGTTTCAAAACCAAAAAAAGGATTGATCGCCGCTTCACCATTTAGCCCCACGTTTTGCTCAAAGGTATCGGTTTCAAACCAGTACACGCGCATATAGACCATTGCCATCAGCAGCGCCGGCAACAACACAATGGCGATTTTTCCGGCTACGGATTGATCGCGCCAAAAGCCTGTAAGCCCACCGACGCTATCAACATTGCCTGAAGACGCCCTATTCACGGGCATCTCCAGCAACTTGTTCAGTGGCTAGTTTCACAACCCGCATTTCGGCCTGCCAATTTGCTATCAGCTGCTCGCATTCGGCAATTGCCAAAGGCGCACCTTTGTAGGCCACCCACAACCACGCATTAAACAAGGCGCGCAGCATTTGGTTAAAACTTGGCCGATCAGTGTAGCCAGACTGCACACGGCGCAAGCAATCGCCCTCGGTGTCGCCATTGGCAATTTCCACCTTACCGTCTTGCAATAAAAATACCAAGGTAGCGCGATAAATTAACGCTAATGCGCCACGAATATCGCCGTTAGCTAGCAGCGCGCGCGCCGCTGCAGGCACGTCATCGGGCAAAGACGCTGGCCGCACATCCAGCCCAAACAGCGTATCGGGTAGCGGTGCGCGCGCGCCTTGAAGTGCGAACCAACCGCGATTTTTTAGCCCACGATGGAGCAAATAAATGATGAGTAAAACCAGCAGCCCCCAACCGATATATTGCAAAGCGCTTGCAATAAAACTACCGACCGTTTTCATCCACGCTAAATCAGCTTTGGGTTTTTCTTTTTCTGGTTTGCTTTCCCACGTTGGACCGGTATAGCGCAACTTGGTTTTTTCGCGCGTGGTGCCCATTCGCGGGTCGAGCATTAAATCTTCAACTGCAGATAAACGCGCACTGCGGGCTTGACCATTTTGGGCGTCAGAATTCTCTGCATTAGTGCCTGAAGACGCCCTATTTTCGGACTTCTCCAAGGCATTGTCGGCGGCTGAATCGGTGTTTTCTTCGTCACTTTTTTCGCACGACACAGCTGCTTCTGTGCCTTTGGTGTCGTCTGCAGCTTGCGCAGCACAGCTGGCCTGCGCGACGGCTTTTTCGCCCCGCCGTTTTACTGCATCAATATCAACTTCGGACGTTGACGATCCTCGCGTTGTCGATGTACCTTTACCGCCCAGCTTCGGCGCGCCATCCGCCGCTGCAATTGCATCATGGCTAGGCGCAAACAGCAGCGACAGCCCGCTAACGGCCAACACCAGCAATACTTTAGCTGTCGTCGGTGGTGGTGCCGTGGACGTTGGCTTCGGCAGCACGCGCACGGTACGCTTGCGCGCGCCTGCATCCACCCGCGTGCGCAAGTTTTTAAATGCCAGCTCGATGTCCCAGCCTTCTAGCGAATTACGGGCATTCAAATACAGCGCAAAACCCACCGCGACGTAATAAAGCTCTAAAAAGCTAATGACAAAAACATAAATAATGTAATAGCCAATTTCTTGTTTTAGCTTATTTTCCGGCTCCATTAAATCAAACCCAAAAGAAAAAATGCCCTCACCAATCCAAAAAGTATTTACGATCGCGCCAATGGCTAGCGGCAATACTGATTCTGCGTGGATTAGCACCCACGCGCAGGTGGCGGTCACGCTCCAGCCGTAGGGGTTAAGCGCGCGCCGCCGCTGCTTGGCAAATTTACCTTTGCTCCCTTCGAGCTGGCGAATCGGAAAATCAAACGCCCGCCCCGGGTTTAAGCGCCGCCACGTCAAGCTGGCAAAAATACCGTTATTCCAATACAGCTTAGGCAAGGCTTTCACAATTTGTCGGAATGTTGGCACCTGCCCAAACATCGCCTCGCCCAACACATACAAGGGCGCGCGCTCAAAGGCAGGCTTTAACCACCACAACGCGATGGTAGCCAGTACACCTGCCGACCATACTTCTAAGTTTGCGAAGTCATCCGGATTTTGCGCGGCATCCATTATTGCGGGTACAAACGCAATGGCACCAATAATTATCGCCACCGGCAAGCACACCAGCAGCCAAGCAATGAGCATCGGCCGCCACCACACGCGCACCAGCGCAAAGCCTAAATCAGCGGCTTCCCATTTGCTGCGGGGGCGCAAGCGTGCGGCAATTTTATCCATTCGCCGTCTCGATTGCAGTTGGGCTAGGGGCGGGGCTTGGGGCGGGGATTGAGGCGGCGGCAACACGTTGGCTAGGTGGTCGCGCAAAACCTAAATAGCCGATAACCGCGACCCAGAACAAACCACCCACCATGTATTTAAATTGCGCCGATACCAGCCCATTTGCCGACCAAAAACCTTCCACGATGGCTGCCAGCGCTGTGAGTAAGGCTGCCCCTAAAATAAGGCCTACAGCAGGCCGCATGGCGCGCCGTAGCGCGTCAACGCGCTTGAAGCCGCCGGGTGCCACAAGCGCGTAGCCCATTTCTAGCCCTGCTGCGCCAGAAAGCACAATGCCGGTGAGCTCTAGCGCGGAATGCCCTGCTACAAAACTCCAAAACGTGGTGCCTAAACCGGCACCCGTTAAGTAGCCCGATGCCGCGCCAATATGCAATCCGTTAAACACCAGCACAAAAATAGTGCCAACGCCAAACAACAGGCCGCTGGCAAAGCACTTAAAGTTGATTGATACGTTGTTCATGATGTAGTGACTAAACATCTGCAAATCCGCCGTGGCACCACCGGGACGCCCCACCCGCTGCACATCGGGCGAATACATAGAATGCATTTGCGAAACTTCTGAAGCATCCATAATTTGATATACAAATTCTGGAAAAAAATAAACCGCTAATCCAGCAGCAAAACACGGTAAATAAAACAACATGGCCGATGCCGTTACCGTGCGCCAACGCGCCCGCACCAGCATCGGTAAGCCATAAGCTAAAAACTGCCGCCAGCTGCTGGCTTCGTCATCATGATCGCGATACAAGGTTTGATGACCAGCCAGCACCAACACTTCAAGCCGCGCAATTAAATCGCCGCTGTAATGCCGATCACGTGCCAGTGCCACGTGTTGGGCAAGCTCGCGATAACGTGCGGCGAATTCTTTGGGCGCAAAACGTGCGCTTACGGTTTCGGCTTTAGAAGCTGTTGCTGGCTTGGCGCTACTTGCCTTCGGTGCGCTGTAGGGATTAGCGCCCTGATCGCTGGAGGTAGCCGTATTTAGGGGCGTTTCAGCGGCTTTAGTAGCACTAGCAGCGGCAGCTTTTTTCTTTTTGCGTTTAGCGGCGGCCGTTAAATTAAGATCCAAATAATCTTCAAACTCCCGCCAGCGTTCTGCGTAACGCGCTTCAAATACGGCTTGCTTCATCAGCGCCCCGCCAAATAGTTTGCTTGTGCAATAAGATGATTTACGCTGGCTAAGTTAGCAGGGTCGGCATCAGCAATGGTGTCGCCATTGTCGTTGCGACCGACATTGGGCAACAGCGGCTTCGCAAATTGCGCAAGCTCGATGGCGCGTGCATCAGACCATAAATGACGGCGTGCGGCAAACTCCAACACTGCCCGTTCTTCGGCCAACTCCAGCCCAATTGCAGGTGCCAACGGTGCGATTGCGGCAAACTGTGGGCGAATACTGCGACGGGCATCCAGCTGCGGCACATGCACCACAATAGTTCCAGCAGCTATGTCACCCAGCCGCTTAAAATCCCGATTTAAACAAATCGTAAAAAAACCAAACACATACATAAACGGCAAAAAATCAACTGTGCGTAGCAAGTTGCGGACAATGGAAGAGCGCCAATTAAGCGGTGCGCCATCATCGCGCAACACCCGCAAATGCATTATTTTTTTACCCGGCGTCGCTCCATTAAAAAACATTTCGCAAAAAATGGGATACATCCACTCTAAGAAAAAAAACACCAACACCAAAATTGCCTGCCCCACCTGCAGCAGTGCGGCGAGGATTGAGCTAAGCAGCAAAAAAATCGCCAAGCGCACCAGCAAATCAACAAACCACGCGAGTGCGCGTGGAATCGGCCCAGCAAGCGACAGCGGCAGCTCTACGCCCTCTGGACTAGCCAGAGCGCGAAGGGTATCAATGGGTTGAGCGGACAAAAATTAACCTAAACGTGAATATAGAGCGTACGAAAACTTGGTTTATTGGCCATCGGTAAAAATATCGCGATAGCTAACGTAGGTGGTTAAAAGCAGTAGTGGAATAACTACTATTAAGCCCAAAAATAGCGTGAAGACACTGGCGATACAAAGCCCAATATAGACCAAACCCAAAATAGTAAATGCTGCCCAATTTTTCATAAAAGCCGAAAAGCTCTTTTTCATCGCATCAATCGGCGACATATTGTGAAACATCACTAACGCTGGCGCGAACCACGTGGTGGCGTAAATCAAAAACGAACCTACTAGTGCTACTGCAACCAACAAAAACATCAGCACGAACGTTCCGCCTAGAGCGGCACCTTCCAAACTGCTGGTGTCACCACTTGTGATTATGCCCATGATAGCGGTGCCAAACATTGAGATAGCGACAATGCCCAACACAACAAACATGAGGATCGTCAAGCCCGCATAAATAGCGCCTACGGTAAACAATTCACCCGCTTTTTGCTGAAATCCCGCAAAGAATTGGTTGATGTCCAACGGCTCATCATTTTGTGCCAACGCGCCCATCACAATCCAGCCCGCAGCAATTACCGGCCCGATCAAAATATTGATAAACATGCCAATCAACGGCACAAAGTTTAAGCCGATGCTGATACCGATTTGCAGGAGAAAACAGATAATCCAAACGCCCGGACTTTTTTTGAATAAGTTCCAAGCGCTACCAATCCAAGACGCGCCATTTCCGCCGCTAACCACTTTGCCATCGGGGAAAAACTGTGTGTCTGCAGTATCTTGTTTTGCCGTCATCACGGTAGCCGTTGGCGCTGCGTAAGGGTTGGCTGGCGGGGGGGCCACAGCTTGGTTTTCGGCTTGATTTTCGTTTTCGTTCATGTTGGATTACTCCCTAAAGTGTGCTTCAAAAAAGCAGTACGCAAAAGCTACGGTGCGATGACAGTTATCTCGTTATTCTTACGCACCAATTTCACAATTATCCTTGATTACATGCTCTCGCGCGCGAAAATGCGCTGCTAAAACCAACTATTTTTATGTGCTGTGGCGCACGCCCAATGTTTGCATTGCCGTCCACACTTTAAGCGCGTCCACCGTTTCAGCCACATCATGCACACGCACGATCGCAGCACCATTGCTCACCGCCAATAGCGCTGCGGCAGCACTTGCGGTAACGCGCTCATGCTCGGCTCTACCGGTCACAGCGCCTAATAACGACTTTCTGGAGATGCCTGCCAATATTGGCTTTCTAACCATATCGATAATTTCTTTTAGCCCCGCCAATAGCTGAAAATTATGTTCTACCGTTTTACCAAACCCAAAACCTGGATCAATCACAATGCGGTTTGCAGCTATGCCTGCGTGCTCACATGCATCCACCCGCGCGCGTAAAAATGCCGCTACTTCTTCCACGATGTTGGTATAACTTGGTGCCACTTG
This sequence comes from Betaproteobacteria bacterium, assembly GCA_043760555.1. Lineage (GTDB taxonomy): Bacteria > Pseudomonadota > Gammaproteobacteria > Burkholderiales > Usitatibacteraceae > JANMDR01. The sequence goes on along the minus strand of JAYUOW010000289.1, from coordinate 16,849 downwards.
CATGGTGGCAGGGCTGCCTTGGCGATGCATTAGGCAAATGCCCGCGTTAAAGCGCAGCACAGCGTCAATCGCGTTGCTGCTTTGCAGGGCATTCACGTCATTAACGATAGCGGCTCCGGCGCGCATCGCATCCAGCATGAGCGCGGGCTTTTGAGTGTCAACAGATACGCACATGCCCAATGCCACCAGTTGCTCGATTACCGGCAATACTCTGGCACGTTCAGTTTCAAGGTCAATGGCCGGTGCGTTGGGGCGCGTTGATTCACCGCCTACGTCAATAATATCCGCGCCGTCGTCGCGCATTTGCGTCGCGCGGGCGACGGCGGTGGCCACCGTATCGTACTTTCCGCCATCCGAAAACGAATCTGGCGTTACGTTCAAGATGCCCATAATTAGGGGCTTTACAGGCGAAATCGGCAGGCAATAGTTACCGCATTGCCAGTAGTTTAGGGGGGACTTATCAGTTACAGGAAGGGTGCTCACGGCATTATTCTTGTTTTAAAAAAGTTAAGGGCGAACCCGTGATTGGTTCGCCCAAAAATTTCAGCAGCTTAGTGTATTACGCCGACTACTGTGGCTTTTCTGTCGCCGGAGCAATCTCACTGGTCGTGGTGTTGACGACAGCGGGCGTATCAACTACAGGCGCGACCGGTGCCGTTGTTACCGGCGCACTACCACCAGAACCTGGCTCATCTGACTTCGGTTTGGTCTGCGTGTAGGTTTTCATTGGCCGTGGTGGCAAGCCTGCCATGATGTCGTTAATTTGATCGGCATCAATGGTTTCAAGCTCCATCAAAGCCGATGTCATGGCTTCGATTTTGTCGCGATTGGCTTCGATCAATTTGCGTGAAACCGCGTATTGCTGGTCGATAAACTTACGCACCTCAGCATCCACATTGCGCATGGTTTCTTCGCTCATGTTTGATTGCTTGGTGACGGAACGACCTAAAAATACTTCACCTTCGTTGTCAGCGTAAACCATCGGGCCCATCGCATCGCTCATGCCATAACGCATCACCATGTCGCGGGCGATTTTGGTGGCACGTTCAAAGTCGTTAGATGCACCGGTGCTCATTTGATCTAAAAACACTTCTTCGGCAATACGACCACCAAATAAAATGGCCATTTCAGTCAGCATTTGCTTTTTGTAATACGAAACACGATCGCGCTCTGGCAGCTGCCATGTAACGCCCAAGGCACGGCCACGCGGCATGATCGTTACCTTGTGCACTGGATCAGCACCCGGCATTAATTTTGCCACTACGGCGTGTCCTGACTCGTGATACGCGGTAGCGCGGCGGTCATCTTCAGTAAGCACCATAGATTTACGTTCAGCACCCATGTAAATCTTGTCTTTAGCATCTTCCAAATCTTGCATATCAACCAAACGCTTGTTACGGCGTGCGGCAAACAACGCCGCTTCGTTGATAAGGTTTGCTAAATCTGCACCCGAAAAGCCCGGCGTACCGCGTGCCAATACGTTGGAATTTACGTCCGGCGAAATCGGCACTTTACGCATGTGCACGTTCAAAATTTGCTCACGTCCACGCACGTCTGGCAGCGGCACAACCACTTGGCGATCAAAACGACCCGGACGCAGCAATGCAGGGTCAAGTACGTCAGGGCGGTTGGTTGCCGCAATCACGATAACGCCTGCAGAGCCTTCAAATCCGTCCATCTCCACCAACATTTGGTTGAGCGTCTGTTCGCGTTCATCATTACCGCCACCCAAACCGGCACCGCGTTGACGGCCGACCGCATCAATTTCATCGATAAAAATAATGCACGGCGCGCTTTTTTTGGCTTGCTCAAACATGTCGCGTACGCGGGCTGCACCTACGCCCACAAACATCTCAACAAAATCAGAACCAGAAATGGCGTAGAAAGGCACTTTAGCTTCGCCCGCAATGGCGCGCGCCAACAATGTTTTACCGGTGCCTGGTGAACCCACCAGCAACACGCCTCTAGGAATGCGGCCACCGAGCTTTTGGAACTTCGACGGGTCTTTTAGGAAATCAACAATTTCAACTACTTCTTCCTTCGCTTCGTCCACACCCGCTACGTCCGCAAACGTCACGGTGTTGTTGCCTTCATCAATCATTTTGGCGCGGCTTTTACCAAATGAAAACGCGCCACCCTTACCGCCGCCGCCCTGCATCTGGCGCATAAAAAATACCCAAACGCCGATGAGCAAAATCATCGGGAACCATGAGATAAAAATCGACATTAAAATCGAATTTTCTTCTTCGGCTTTTACTTCAATTTTGGCACCGGTTTTATTCAGATCTTCCCACAAATAAATATCAGTACGCGGCACAGAAACGGTATAAGTTTTGTTATCGCGCAGGGTAACTTTTAGAGTGCGTTCGCCCTCCTGTTTAACAGAGTCAATATTGCCGTTTTTCCCCTCTTGCTTAAACTGGGAATACAACATTTTGTCGTCTTTATTCGCGCCCTTATTCAGGTAGGTAAACGCAAACGTGAGGCCAATGGCCACGAGCACCCAAATTCCGATTTGTTTTACTAAATTGCTATTCATATTTATTTCCTCGTCACTCCAAAATTTGGCTGCAGCCCTATAGCTGATGAGCCAAAACAGACACTAATATTACAACAATCGGCCATGTATTTCTTTACTCTTGATTAAGCGCCGCCGTCTTAATTTTAACGCCGCGCCCAAACAAATACGATTCACGACTTTCGTTTCGGGATGCACCCGGTTTTTTGGTCACCACTTTTACAAAATTTTGTCGCATTAGCTTCACAAATGGCTCAAAACCCGTTCCCTGAAATACTTTGACGATAAACACGCCGTTAGGTTTCAAAAATTGCGTCGCAAAATCCATCGCAATTTCGCCTAAGTGAAACATCCTAGCTTGGTCTGTTGTAGGTATACCAGACATATTTGGGGCCATATCGGAAATTACAAGGTCAACGTGCCCCACTTTGCCGTCTGGCGACACGGCGGCCACGACTGCATCGCGGCCCTCTGTTGATGAAAAATCACCCTTGATAAAATGCACACCCGTGATCGGATCCATCTCTAAAATATCAATTGCGATGATTTTACTAGTAGGATGCAAGTCTGGACGCAGCTTTTGCACCGCCAACTGCGACCATCCACCCGGAGCGGAGCCCAAATCTACAACAGTAATTCCGGGCTTCAACAGCCGCTCTTTATCATCAATTTCAGTCAGTTTATAGACTGAGCGCGACCGAAAACCCTCCTCGTTAGCACGAATAACGAAAGGATCACTTAAATGTCGTTGTACCCAGTCACGACTATTTTTGGGGCGCGCATTCGCCATAAGCCTTATAATCCATAAATGAAAACCGAATTATCCTCTATTCAGCGCCAAGCGCTCAAAGCACAGGCACATGACCTGTCTCCCGTCGTCATGATCGGCAACAACGGCCTAACCCCCGCTGTCGTCCGAGAAATCGACATAAACCTAAAAGCCCACGAGCTAATCAAAGTAAAAGCCAATAGCGACGTGCGCGAAGAACGTGTCGGCTGGCTGGCCGAAGTGTGCGAAAAGCTCAGCTGTACGCCAATCGCGCACGTCGGCAAACAGTTCATTTTGTGGCGCTTAAACCCAGACAAAAAAGAACCCGCCCCAATCATCCGCGCCAGACCGGTCAAATTAAACAAAAAACAATCCGCCGCCAAACTAGCCGGTGGCACCGAACCTGCACCGGCCATCCGTAAATCAAGGGTACTCCCCCTTGGCATTTTAGCCACCGAACCCAAACGTGCCAAGTTGCGCCCACCCGGTGACGAAGCCAAAGACGACACCACGGCCGCCCCTAAAAACCGCAGACGTATTGCCTACGGGCCGAGTGGGCATCCGGCTCCGGCTAGGGGTAAATTTGTCGGTCCGCCGCGGGGTAAAGCAGCGGGTGGGAAATCGAAACCTTATGCGGCGAAAGCGGCGCCTAAGCAGAAGCGTAAGGGGTAGGTTTTTGGTAGTTTACAGAATGCCTGAAGATGGCCTAATTTAGGGCTTCTTCAGGCTTTTAAATTTCCCAGCAGGATGCTACAGTTCTCTCGTTTTAAAGTATGCGCAAAAAGCACGCCTTCTCAGGACTGGAAGACTCTAATCTGAGCGTGACCGCAAAAATGTGTCTTTGCACAAAACTCAAAAGGGTCGATCGGTGAGCACAACCAAAAAGGGCAATGCGCATGAGTTAGCTGTATTCGATCAACTTAAGGAGATTCTTAAGCGCGGAGATTTGGGGCTCGCACCAGATTCAGCAAGAATTTTCCGACAAAAATCATATTTCTCAGCTAAGCGAGAAGCCGATCTAGTCGTAGATATTTCAATTGAAATGCACCTGAAGGGAATGGAAAGCCCCAGCATCATTTGGGTATTCGAATGCAAAGACTATGCATCGTCACTCGGTGTCGCCGAGGTAGAGGAGTTTCATGCGAAGCTACAACAAATTGGCGAAAATAATACTAAAGGTACTTTTGCTATCACGGGAACCATTCAACTTAGTGCGTTGAAGTACGCCAAAAATATGGGCATAGGTGTCGTTCGGTTGAAAGAGGGGAAATTAGCTTTCGTAACGGGACTAGCTGCTGCCACCGATTTTACAAAAGATTTTTGGGTGGACAAGCCAAAAATTAACTGGGCTGAGTTTACAAGCGCAATTACCGACCCTGACCACAGTTGCGCGAGAGATTTCTACGGCACTCAAGATGGGTACTCTTTTTCGGGGTGGAGCGCGCTGCTCACGCATGTCCTCAAAAAATAAATTTGACTTCATTGAGCGTGGCGTTATCTGCTCCGTAATTGAACCTAGCGATGAAGCGTAGGTCGGATTAGCGTTTTTTGCGTAATCCGACGCATGCGGTCACATCATCGCGAAGCGCCCAAATACCCGCTGCACTAAAAAAGTCCTCACCTTCAACCGACGTTGCCACCTGCGCAGCGGTCGAAGCATCGAGCAAGATTACCTTGACGTTTTTGCCGTCCCAAACATGGTGGTTTTCTGGCAGAGCTACGTGCCCTTGCTTTACGATTGCATAATATTCGACAGCGTTCATTTTCCCTTTTACTACTGCACCTAAAGCGTTGGTCAGCAGTCGTTCACGAACTCAACATGTGATGCTCTTCTGCAAACTTTCGCAGCGCACCATTTACTGCCTCAGCGCTTGGAAACAGCTTATGCAAGTCTGGCTCGACCAGCACGATATTCGTGCCCTCTCGATAACGCGCTGCATATTTGCCACGCACACCTGATTTAATCAACTCAGGCGAGTATTCTGGTCTTAATGTATCTTCACTGTTCATAGGCTTTACGCTCCTGGCGAGTCATTGGGCGGGCTGAGATAATTCGCACTGCTGCAATTCGTTCGACGAAAGATACCACGAAGTAATTTCCTTTTAACGATATACCGAATAGCAAAAAACGCTCTTCCCCATAAGAGTGGTCTGGATCAGGGATACATGACGAATATTCATCCGAAAATACTTCGCTAGCTTCGTTGAAAGAAATACCGTGCTTTTTTTGATTTGCACTTTCCTTGATTTGATCCCATTCAAAATCCATGATTTTTAGAGCGCCTAATTGATCTGAATCCGTAATAAAGGGAATGTTACCACTTCCGATTTTGTATTTGTGTGCGCAGCAGCTGATACGTGTGGCACAACTTAAAATCTGTTGGGCTTAGCTGGCGTAGGGTGGGCAACGCCTCATCTGCCCAGGCTGTCGGTGGACAATGAGTAATTGGCCGATGTTATTGAAATTCGTGATCGCAAAGCGCTGTGGTGCTACGTGGTTGCGATAGGTTGTCGCGGTACACGAAGCCGTGGACAGGTGAAGCGTTGTCCATCCTACGGACTGCCTCCGTTTGAATCAGCGAAATTACGCGAATCGCTAAAACTAGCGCGCGCCACATAAGGGGTTATCAGCGTGGCGCCATCTGTACGTCTCACGCCTGATGTTGCACAGACTATGGCTCTTAGTTTTCATGCACCGCCTTGAAATCTATCTCCATCGCGCCATCGCCCGGCGCCCTGCGCTCAGCTAGCGGCATTAAAACAATACTGTTTTAAAACAATATTGTTTTAAAACAGTATTGCTATGCTTAACAGCGCGCCAGCGACCACCCGTCTACCAACGTCAGAACCCACCAAGTTCACTTGTCCAAAGCACCTGTAGAGACCCTATAATAGGCTTTCTTCAGGCATATCACACTAGACGGAACCCAGCGAATCAATGAAATTATGGGCATACTTTAAACTCGCGCGGCGCGTGGGCCGCGACGACATACACGGCATTGAAGCGCTTTGCTATTCGGCACTAGCGGCAGATGGCGACGACTTCATGGCACTCATGACGCTGGCTAATACGTATTGGCGCGATGACCAACCGATAAAAGCTCTGGAATTTGCGCTTAGGGTGTTGGCAGGTGATCCGGACAATGTTGAGGCACTCAAAATTGCCGCGTCGGTGTACGCGGCGCAAAACAATGTCGATCATACTTATGAGTACGCAAAGCGCTTCCTTTGTGCCACGCCCACGAACTACCCGCCCACTGGGCAAATCAACGCGCTGCTCTGGCCGCTAGGCTGGATTCCAAAAATTGCGAAGTTAAAACACAAGATTGCGGAAGGATCACAACGTGAAATAGACAGCGATGAAGAGTACCGCAGCTGGGCGATAAGTTATGTGGAATGGGTTGAAGCTGAACGGGAAGCGGTGCAAGCGACGCAAAAAGCCCTGCAATAATGCGCTAGATGCCTGTAGACGCCCTAGAATCGGGTATCTACATTTGTTAATCCGGCCTCACCATTATCGCAATTTACGCCGTACTCCGGCCGTAGGGCAGCTAAAGCAACACTTTACTTCCAATCTATTTGTGCATACAGTCTGAATCATAGAAGTTACTCACGACCCTCAAAAAGCGGCGGTTAACGCCGCCGAGCGTGATTTATCTTTTGAGCGGGTCGCCGATTTTGATTTTCTCACTGCTAAATTCTGGCAGGACGACCGCAAAATTTATCCCGAAGCGCGCTTCATCGCCATAGGCTATCTTGAAGGTCGGTTGCATGTACTGTGTTTTGCAGAAACGACAAAGGGCATTTCGTGTCATCAGTTTTCGCAAAGCTAACCCAAGAGAAAATATCAAACATGGTTTCAAACTCAAACTTGCTTGAAGACGACGAAGTGGGCGATCTTTCAACGATTGATGCTGCATTATTTATCCCTGCCCACGAAGTATTGCCAGCGTCACTCCTAAAAAAACTCGGTCTGCGCGGCGCACAAAAAGCACCTACAAAAGAACGCATCACCATTCGCTTGTCACCCGAGGTTGTGCAGACTTTTCGCGCGACTGGTGACGGCTGGCAAACACGCATGGACGCCGCGCTACAAGACTGGCTTAAAACCCATTCGCCCGCGCCGCGCATGTGAATACCTCGTTAGGTGACACAACTCGCGAAAGCATCGTTGGTGCGACTCCGGTGCGAAACCCATCGCAGGCATTAAAGCTGGCTGCGAATATCTGGTCACACACAATATCAAAGACTTTTATCGCTTGGAATCGCTCAACGTTACAGTGATAACACCTGCCCAATTTTTGTCTATTTTAAGGAGTACGCCATGACCGCTTTGACCGTCCGACTACCCAGCTCCGTGCACCAAAAAAATTAAAGAGCTCGCGGCGCGCGATGATATTTCGGTTAATCAGTTCATCGCCAGTGCGGCGGCCGAAAAAATGGCGTCTGTGTTGACCTTGGACTACCTAAAAGCAGAAGCCGCACGCGGCAATCGCGGTGACTTTGATCGTTACCTACGTATGGTGCCGGATATAGCGGCACCGGAAAATGATCGACAGGCTTAACGCAAAAATTAAGCATGAATGGCTGGAGAAGCCCTCGAACCGAAGGTAGTCCCCTTGCGGGAAAAATAGGCGATCTACAGAAAACGCAGAGTGAGCTATGCTTCATCTGCCTACGCGGCCAATAGCCATTAGCGCAACCTTGTTGAGATACCGCACGTATAGCTTCGTGGCACAACGTTGATGCCGGCAAATGCATCGCAGCGGTGATGTTGGCACGCATCACCCTGTGCCACGAGGGCGTATGCAATACGCCCCTACGGGTACATCGCCTGTTTAATGCGCGACACCGTAATGCGCGACATTGATGGGTTTTGATAGGGTACGTTGCGCGCGCGTTTGGTTAGCGCACGCAACGCGCCCTGCGCCGCAGTAGATATGCCTGTAGATGCCCTATTTTTCACGCTAGGAGACTACCTTCGGGTCAAGGACGTCTTCATGGCATTTTATGATGCTAAACCGCAAAGTGGTGCGCATTTAGCCACGCGGCTGAAAACGAGCGTGAAGCTGTGGGATCGACGGCATTGAATTCGCCCACAAAAAAACCCTCATCCAACCGTAAATTGCTTTACGACAAGATGAGGGAAACAGGGTAAACCTAGCCTCGCCACCTTGAGCTGCGCTGCATATTCTGGGTGCGCAAACGGCAATCAGGGAATCGCTTTCCAAGCTGCACTTGCTGCACGATACGTCGCCCGACCAATCTCGCACGCTAAATCGCGATTAGCGCGAATTGATTGATTAACGGCATCCCCTCGAATCCACGCGTTAGCAAATTTTTGAATCAGACCAACACTATCTTTATCCGACACCGCCATGTCCATTTCAACTAGCTTGCAAAATTCTGCTTCGTTTAAACCAGTTGGAGACCTCCAAACATCGCCTTCTTTTACAGGTTGAATGAGTGGATTCAGTCGCACGAAATGGGTTGGTGTTTGCGGGCATTGAGCAGCGCTTGCAGGTAGCTCACCGCCCATCAACAAATGCGCGATAAAACTGTGTGCATCGGGTGGATCTTGCAAAATTGAGACAGCAGCTTTTTTAACGTCTGCAATAACGCCGGGGTCGCCACGCTTTTTAAATAGGCAAGACTTATTGCGCTGCGGTTCGATAGGTAAAAGCGTTGTGCCTGTGCCAAGTGAAAGTACCGCGATATGTTCGCGCGGCACGCCATTAGCAATCGCCTCCACTACTGCCGCTAAACAAGGATTGTTATAGCCGGAGAGTCCGCCATCCCAATAACGATTGCTACCAATATCGGCTGGACTGTCGAACCACATAACAGGCGCAGTGGAGGACGCGTGGACAACATCTGCCAAACTTGGGACAACGGATGAAGAAAAACTTCCCGCCAAACTCTTGGTGTTTGAGCGCAGCATCGATGCGCGTTCACGATCATAGTGATACGTCATGAAGACAAAATCAACGGGTGCACCATGACAACCAGCCACCGCAAGCTTATCCAACGCTAGCCAACCTGCTGAAGGTAGTAAACGGGCGATCTCACGCGCCTTTGATTCAGTTGAAAAACGGGGCTCAATACCAGCTAAACCCCACATAAATCGGTTAAACCTAGACAGCGGATTAAACAGTTGTCCCAACACCGCTTGATCGGCAAAGAAGTTTTTTATTTCACCTAACGTACAGTTTTCAATCAGCGCTGCGGCAACTAATGCGCCGCCAGAGTTGGCCGCCACCAAATCGAACTTCGCCAATAAATCGCGACCACGAATTTCATCGCCGTACATCTCGGCTAAAGCTATCGCTTGAATCATCGACCAAGTGCCGCCGCCGTCTAGGGAGTGGATTTTGTAGGGGTTTGTTGTGTAGTCGATTGGCATGGTTACCCTTGAATGCCGCTAATTTAGCGTAGATGATTTGATTCACTAAATGAATCCATTAAATTACTAATGACCATGACTATCACTTTTGCACGCAGCTATGATTTAGCCAAACTTCGATCGGCGAAGCTTTCCCGCTCGGTAGTTTCATGAGCTTGATCTTTAGCTCAGGAATCGGACAATCAATTTTTAGAAAATATTTCTGAGTTGATGCAAATACAAGCTCGGCTTTTTGCCTTTCTGCAGCGTCGTCGATAAAATAACGTACTTCATTATTTTGATCACGATTTATGCGTTCTGCGCCTGGTGTAATAAACCCTTCACGCGCTATTGCTGAACGTAGCTCGTCAATAACTTTCCTGTTAACGGCACCCGCAAACTGCACAAAAACTCTCGGTTTAAGCGCGTCTTTTAATTGGAGGGGTTGTGCCGCTATGGCAACTTGGGAAGCTAAGCTTCTGAGCAATTCTTGGTTTTCCTGAACCCTCTGCCGACTGATTTCTAGAAGATCAGTTTTTTCTTGTAGTTCTTGATCCCACTTCTTAATTTGCGCTTTTTGCTCTTCCCCTTGCCTAACAAATGCTTCTCCACTTTTGACTAACGCTTTTTCAGCTTCAACCTTAGCCAGCAATTGTTTGGGTATTTCAAGCATGACCGCAGTAACCCCACCAACGATTGCGCAAGCCGCGATGATTAATTTCACAAAGACATCAAAAGACCAGCCAGATTCAGGAATCGCAGCTGTTTCACGCTTTAATTTGTTGATCTGTGCAAGTTTCATTTGGTCATCGAGGTTGATGGTTTCGCTCATATTTCTCTCCTGCATATTTGCTCGCATGTAAATGCCTAAAGTTCGTTCGTACCTCGTTTACCAAACAATATTGACGAGACTAATTGTATGGCTCGTAACGTCTAACGAGTTGATTGCTCCGCCCCCTCAAACCCCACCCAACACTGTCTGTCCGCATCCCACAACTTACAAACCGAAAACGCTTTTAAGGCAGCCGATAGCGTCATGCGTTCTTGGCGAATATCACCGGCGAATGCTTTGTTTAGTGCCGCTTGGGCGCGAGGTAAGTTGTAGAGCGGAATTTTTGGGTCGATATGATGTGCGGTGTGCTCAAAAATATTGAGCATGGCCCAATTCGTACCTGCGGGGAAAGCCATGTGTACCGTTGAGACTAGTTGGCGCACGGCCGCTGGTGGCGCTTCACGCTCGGTGTACCACTTCACCTGCGGATGAAAATGGTGCAAAAACGTAACAAACCCCATTTGCCAATTCCATACAAACTGCGTCAGCACAATGCCAAAAAATAGCATAATGAAGGGCGAAAAATGTGGCTGCCGTAGCCAGCCAGCATCTGCCAAGAGCCCTGAAAACAGTGCTGCTTCGAGCAAGATCCAAATAAACACCAGCGCTTGATCCAACCCAAAATACGCGCCCGCTTTTTTATACGAAACACGGTCTTCACGCGTTGGCACCATATGCTTGCTAAACCATTCTGGCGAATATAACAAACCTGCGCCTAGGATTGAGCGTGAAACGCGATAGCGCATTTTTTTCCACTTGGTTAGTGCGCCGTATTCCGCCACTGTTAATGGCGGATAGCCGTTGTCACGCTCAAGTATTTGTGTGTGACGATGATGAATAAAGTTATGCCGTAGCTTCCAAGCCGTGAAGGTATGAAGGCTTGGCAGAAAAGCGCTTTGCCCGATGACGCGGTTCAGTTTTGGGTATGGTGTGAGCGCATCATGGCATGCGTCGTGACCCACGATAAATGTAGGGCCTATCGTCAGGCCGCGCAATACTGCCGCCACGACTAATAACCACCAACTATTTGCCGTGTACAAAATTGCGGTGAATGCGCCATAAACAACAAAAGCTGTCAACAGCGCTAGCAGTCCTTTCAGCACGCTACGCGAAAAGCATGCCCTAGGCACTGCCTTTTGGAGATCAGCGAATGTATGTTGCATAGACGACATTGCGATGTGGATCAAGTTGAGCCGTAACCGAATTTGCAGCCTCACCAAATGTGGCGATTAACTGTGCTGGCGTTCTATAAATGAGATGCCAATCCATGAATGTGGTTGCGTACCCGCGCCCTTGGCTTTCAGGGACAAAGTTGGCGATAACAAGTTGTCCGCCGGGGCGAAGCATTTTCAGCAGTGATGCGGTCAAGGCCGTTGCGGCACGCTCATCTAAATAATCGTACAGTCCCGCTGAATAAATGAGATGAAAACGATTTTCGCTCTCAGGTATACCCGTTTTTAGAATTGTCTTCACAGGCTCATTTATTACCTGAATGCGGCCATTCGCTCGGCTCGCATGGTGAGTGCTAACAAATTTGCACGACTCGGTATCCTGATCTAATGCAACAAATTTCCCAGCAAAACGATCACTCAACACTAAGCTTTCATCTAGCTCGCGACAGTGTCCCGACGCAACAGACAAAATTTGATAGTCAGCATTTCTCGAAACCGTGTCATCAATCATTGCATGCAGTAATGACCGGCGATATCTAACACTTAGCGCCATCGAACCGGCAGTAGTGAAGTCAAACCAATGCTTACCAATTACCGACGTACCATCTGGCGCAGTGCGTGAATACACGTAGTCAAGCATCACCGCGTCACCCGCGTAACCGCGTGGTTTGTCGCGACAGCGCTTGGTAAAAGGATCTTCTTGTGCAATTTTATGGACTGGATGCTCCCTTGCGGCGGAAATGCACTCTTTTTCAGAACCCTCGACAAGCGAGTGTAGATAGAGATTGCACAGAGGCACTTCAAGGAGGCTTAAGGCTTGAAAGCCATCGCGCAACAACAGTTGTTTATGCGCGTTGTCTAATAATTCGTTTAGTTTTGTTGACCACATTTTTGATTTACCCTTTTTCCCGAGGCTATCGTTTTGAATTGGCCTCTTGGTGATTTTGTATAATAATTTTGCCAACTCGTTTGCAACAGCGCCGATAGACAATTTGTTCACCCCGCTCATCCAACGCAACTTACAAATCATCTTTGAAGGCATCGCTGCGTCGAATGTGATGAATATTATCGAAGTTGAATGCAAAAAAACTCACCTACTCGGGTGGGTTTTGGATGTTTACTGCAGATATTTCTTGCGAAAGCAGATCGTTGACGGCGGCAAATACGCATATTAATTTTGGCAATTTGCAATACAGGCGAACGTTTAAAACATCAACACTCTGGCGTATTTATTTTGATTGCGTTGGGCGCAACGACGCAGGATGCGCTGGCGCTGAAAGGATTATCGGATGGGGTAAAAGACATTTCTGGAAAGTGTCAAGTGTCAAGTGCGAAAATGAACCACAATTACTATTTGCTTGCGCAAGGTTGCGCAATCTGTCAGCTGTTGTTCGCACATCACAATTTAATCTTATTGTTCGCGTTTTGCTAAGATGTGGCGCAATGGGTGCGCGTTACCCTGCGCAACGAGGGCGCATGCAATGCGCCCCTACAGAAGCATTGTGCGTTTGACAGGCATCGGCTTTAATTTTCGGTACGGCGCGGCACGCAAACGCAACGCGCGCGCAACCTTGTAGGGGCGCATTGCATACGCCCTCGCGGCAAAACCGGTGTGCTTGCAATGGGTGAATGCGGTGGAGTTGGCACGCATTGCCGTACGCAACGAGGGCGCATGCAATGCGCCCCTACAGAGGCATCGCGTGTTTGACAGGCATCGGCTTTAATTTTCGATACGGCACGGCACGCAAACGTTACGCGCGCGCAACCTTGTAGCAACGCTGTAGGGTGGGCAACGCGTCATCTGCCCACGCGGTTGATGGCCGCAAGATGACTGCACGATGTTATTGCAGCCTGTTACCGCGCTGCGTTACTGCGGGTGGTGGTTATGTCACACAAATCGGTGGGCAGGAAAAACGTTGCCCACCCCACAGGAAGAATACCTGTAAATACCCTATTTTCGGGCATCTACAGGCATTCAATTTTAAAAAAATCTAAATTTAAACATACTGCACATCCGTAATTTCATAGTAAGTAATGCCACCCGGCGCGCGTACTTCTACTTCGTCGCCTATTGATTTTCCAATCAAGGCGCGGGCGATGGGGGAGGAGTAACTTATTTTGGCTTGCTTAATATCGGCTTCGTCCTCACCCACTATTTGATAGCTTTGTTTGGCACCACTTTCTACTTCTTCCATGTGGACGGTTACGCCGAATACCACGCGGCCATCGTGATCCAGCAGCGCGGGGTCAATAATTTGGGCGCTGCCAATTTTACTGTCTAACTCTTGAATGCGGCCTTCGATGAAGCCTTGGCGTTCTTTGGCGGCGTCGTATTCGGCGTTTTCGCTTAAGTCGCCTTGCGCTCTAGCTTCGGAAATCGCGTTGATTACCCAGGGACGGTCTACGGTTTTTAGTTTGTGGAGTTCGGCTTTTAGGGCTTCAACGCCTTTTACGGTGAGTGGTATTTTTAACATGGTGTTCATTTAAATTCCTTGTGGCTTTCTACTGAAATACTTGTGTTGATTAAAAGGCTAAAACCTAAATTGTAGGTGGAAGGACTGGATCCCAGCCGCCGCTGGGATGACGGTGCGGCCGTCACTTACGCTAACGCCCGATGCAATCCTTGTAAATCATACACATCTAGCTCGCCCATGTGTTCCATGCCTACGCACGCGGCTTTTCCGCCTGCTGCCGTCGTGTAGTAGGTTACGCGGCCTTGCAGTGCTGCTTGGCGGATGGTCCATGAGTCTTTTATTACGCGTTTATCTTCTTCTACCGTGTTGATGATGAAGGCAATTTCGCGATTTTTTATCATATCAACAATGTGCGGGCGGCCTTCTTGCACTTTGTTTACTCTGGTGGATGCCACGCCAGCCGCTTGAATTTGCGCGTGGGTGCCGCGCGTGGCAAACACCTTGAAGCCAAGCGCCACTAGGGATTTTGCAAGCTCTACCGCCTTGGGCTTATCGGCATTGCAGACGCTTAAAAACGCAGCTCCTTGGCTGGCATCGGGCAGCTTAACGCTGGCACCTAATTGCGACTTTACAAACGCTTCGGCAAAGGTTTTACCAACGCCCATTACTTCACCGGTTGACTTCATTTCTGGGCCTAAAATAGTGTCAACCCCTGGGAATTTAATGAAGGGGAACACGGCTTCTTTTACGCTGAAATAATGCGGCGTTACCTCTTGGGTGAAACCTTGGGTTTTCAAACTAATACCGGCCATGCAGCGTGCCGCTATTTTAGCGAGCGGGTTGGCGATTGCTTTGGATACGAACGGCACCGTGCGGGAGGCTCTGGGGTTTACTTCCAGCACAAATACTTTTGCGTTTGCGGTTTCAGCCCCCTGAATGGCGAACTGCACGTTCATCAAACCCACCACTTTTAAGGCGTGCGCCATGGCAACGGTTTGCCGACGAATTTCGTCTTGCAGCGCGGCGGATAGCGAGAATGGCGGGAGTGAACACGCGGAATCGCCCGAGTGCACGCCTGCTTGTTCGATGTGTTCCATGATGCCGCCAATCACCACATCCACGCCGTCACACACGGCGTCCACATCAATTTCAATGGCGTCGTTTAAAAAGCGATCAAGCAGCACGGGCGAATCGTTTGATACCCGCACCGCTTCGCGCATGTAGCGTTCAAGGTCAGATTCCACATGAATAATTTCCATGGCACGCCCACCCAGCACATAACTTGGGCGCACCACCAGCGGATAGCCGATTTCACGCGCTTTGAGTATCGCTTCTTCGTTGGTGCGCACGGTGCGGTTTGGCGGCTGTAGCAGGCCTAAATCTTGAATCATTTTTTGGAAGCGTTCACGGTCTTCGGCCATGTCGATACTGTCAGGCGTTGTGCCAATAATCGGTACGCCAGCAGCTTCCAAGGCACGCGCAAGCTTTAGCGGCGTCTGCCCGCCAAATTGCACAATCACGCCAACGGGTTTTTCTTTATCAACAATTTCTAGCACGTCTTCTAGCGTTAACGGCTCAAAATATAGGCGGTCAGACGTGTCGTAATCGGTTGAAACGGTTTCAGGATTACAGTTAACCATGATGGTTTCAAACCCATCTTCACGCAGCGCTAAGGCCGCATGCACGCAGCAATAATCAAACTCAATGCCTTGGCCAATACGGTTTGGGCCGCCGCCTAAAATCATTATTTTTTTGTTGTTGGTGGGTGCGGCTTCGCATTCTTCGTCATAGCTTGAATACATGTAGGCAGTGGACGTGGCGAATTCTGCAGCACAGGTATCCACACGTTTGTACACGGGGCGAATATTTAAAGAGTGCCGTTTTTGGCGCACTTCCGACTCATTTACCTTCAAAAGGTGCGCCAATCGGCGGTCTGAGAATCCCTTACGCTTTAGGCCGCGCAAGGCGGGCTCGTCTAATTCAGCCAAGGTGGTTTTCTCCACCTTCAACTCGATTTTTACCAGCTCTTCAATTTGCGCTAAAAACCACGGATCAATTTTAGTGAGGCTATGTAATTCATCCAAGCTCATGCCAATGCCAAATGCGTCAGCTACATACCATAGCCGTTCACCACGCGGATAGGCCAATTCATCACCAATTTTATCGGGATCAACCGACTTTAAGTTAAAGCCGTCAACGCCCGTTTCTAGGCCGCGTAGCGCCTTTTGCAGGCTTTCTTGAAAGTTGCGGCCAATGGCCATTACTTCGCCCACGCTCTTCATTTGCGTGGTTAAACGATCATCAGCCTGAGGGAATTTTTCAAACGCAAAACGCGGCACTTTGGTTACGACATAATCAATAGAAGGCTCGAACGATGCGGGTGTGGCACCGCCGGTAATTTCATTTTTAAGCTCATCAAGCGTATAGCCCGCCGCCAATTTTGCGGCTACTTTGGCAATGGGGAAGCCGGTGGCTTTTGAGGCCAAGGCCGATGAGCGCGAAACCCTTGGATTCATCTCAATGACCACCATGCGGCCGTCCAGTGGGTTAATCGCAAACTGTACGTTTGACCCACCGGTTTCCACGCCAATTTCGCGCAACACCGCGATAGAGGCGTTGCGCATAATTTGATATTCTTTATCGGTCAAGGTTTGCGCGGGTGCTACGGTAATGGAGTCGCCCGTGTGTACGCCCATGGGATCGAGATTTTCAATCGCGCAAATGATGATGCAGTTGTCCGCTTTATCGCGCACTACTTCCAT
>JAYUOW010000288.1:0-3035 GCA_043760555.1 Betaproteobacteria bacterium | reverse complement strand
GATAATATCTTTCGGTTCCACCACGTTATTTTTAGACTTCGACATTTTTTCAATGCCGCCCAAATGCACAGGAAGCCCGTCTTCATTGGCTGTAGCGCTGATTGGCTTGCCTTTTTCGTCGTGGTGCACCGTTACTTCAGTGGGGTAGAACCAACGCTTTTTGCCATCACCGTCTTCACGATAAAAGCTTTCGTTCAGCAACATGCCTTGCGTGAACAAATTAGTGAAAGGCTCATCAAACTTTACTAAGCCAAAGTCCCGCATTACCTTCGTCCAAAACCGGGCGTACAACAAATGCAATACCGCATGCTCAATACCGCCGATGTATTGGTCCATCGGCATCCAGTAATCATTGCGCGCGTCCACCATGGCATGCGCCGAATCGGGCGAGCAATACCGCATGTAATACCACGATGAATCCACAAAGGTATCCATGGTGTCCGTTTCGCGTTTGGCAGGCTTGCCGCACTGCGGGCAGGGCACATTTAAAAACGCGGCATGGTGTTTTAGCGGGTTACCAGAACCATCGGGAATGCAATCGTTAGGCAAAATAACGGGTAGGTCGCGTTCGGGCACTGGCACCACGCCGCAATCATCGCAGTGAATAAGCGGTATTGGTGTGCCCCAATATCGCTGGCGCGAAATGCCCCAGTCTCTAAGCCGATATTGGGTTTTTTTCTCACCACCGTTCGCCGTTAAATCGGCGGCAATGGCGTCCACTGCCGCCTCATATTTAAGTCCATCGTATTTGCCAGACGCCATCAAGGTGCCATTGGCTTTGTCGCCATACCATTCGCCCCATGCATCAAGCGAATATTCTTTGCCAGCCACGGCAACCACTTGCTTAATAGCCAACGCGTATTTCTTTGCAAACGCAAAATCACGCTCATCATGCGCCGGCACGCCCATCACCGCGCCATCGCCATACGTCATCAACACATAGTTGCCCACCCACACCGGCACGGCCACGTTAGTTAAGGGGTGAATCACTGTTAAGCCAGTATCCATGCCCTTCTTCTCGGCAGTGGCCATGTCCGCTTCGGCCACACCACCCTGCTTACATTCGGCAATAAACGCTTGCAACGATGGGTTGTTGCAAGCGGCCACGGTGGCCAACGGGTGCTCGGCCGCCACGGCGCAAAACGTCACGCCCATGATGGTGTCACCACGGGTGGTAAACACAAAAAGTTTGCCGTCTTGCACCAATGCACCGGCTTCATCTTTAATGGCATGCGGAAACGCAAAGCGCACGCCAACCGACTTACCAATCCAGTTTTGCTGCATGATGCGCACGCGCTCAGGCCAACCCGGCAGCTTGTGGGTTACATGGTCAAGCAGCTCCTCCGCGTATTGGGTAATTCCTAAGTAATAGCCCGGAATTTCGCGCTTTTCCACCACCGCACCAGACCGCCAACCGCGTCCATCAATCACCTGCTCGTTGGCCAACACCGTTTGATCCACTGGGTCCCAATTCACGGTTTGGGTTTTGCGATAGGCAATGCCTTTTTCCAGCATTTTTAAAAATAGCCACTGATTCCAACGGTAATAATCAGGATCGCAAGTAGTCACCTCCCGCGCCCAATCAAACGCCAAACCGAGCGGCTGCATTTGCGCCTTCATGTCGGCAATGTTGGCGTAAGTCCATTTTGCGGGCGGCACGTTATTAGCAATCGCCGCATTCTCCGCCGGCATCCCAAACGCATCCCAACCCATCGGCATCAACACGTTATAACCATTCATCCGCATTTGCCGCAACATCACATCGTTAATGGTGTAGTTGCGCACATGCCCCATGTGCAATTTGCCCGAAGGGTAAGGCAGCATGGAGCAGGCATAAAACTTAGGCTTCAAATTGCCTGTTGCGTCCGTCGCGTTTTCAAGCACGCGATAGGCGTTGGTCGCGTTCCATTTTTGTTGCCACGTGAATTCGATTTGCTTGGGGTCGTAGGTGGGGTGCATGGGGCGCTTTAATGAACGGAAATTAGCTGATGATTATACCTTGGGGGAGAGTGGTTTCTGAGGGGTTGGGTTTGAAGTCTTACATGGTTGGGTAATTCACCGCATCCAAGCTATGGCCATAAAAAACAGGGAGAAGGAGCAATTAGGCGATGAGGCGGCTCAAGCTGGTACTAATAAAGTCGACGATGCACCAATAACAAACAACACTTTAATTGATACTGCCTGTGATACTATGAGACGATGAATACGGCAACCAAATTAATTCAAGCTATGCGCCAAAACCCCCGCGATTGGCGGATAGAACAGTTGCAATCCGTAGCGCGTCAGCATTCAATCACTTGGCGGCACGATGGTGGCAGTCACTGTTGCTTCGTGTCTGACGATGGGCAAACACTTTCCGTCCCTGCGCATCGCCCTATTAAGCCTATTTACATCAAGCAATTTTTATTGCTCATCAAAGGCGCATGAAATATGAAGAACTTGAACGATTACCCTTTTGAGATTCGCCCGCTCACCAGCGCTGAGGGCGGTGGTTTTTTAATTACGTACCCTGATTTTTCGGTATGCATTTCCGACGGTGAAACGGTAGATGAAGCCATCGCCAATGGCCGTGAGGCGTTAGCAGGCGTGATCGCAGCGCTACAAACTACCGGGCATGCGGTGCCAGCACCAAATAGCGGCGGCACAGCGTCCGGTAAGTTTGTCGCCCGCGTACCTAAAAGCATCCACGCGCAGCTTGGCGCGCGCGCTAAGGCCGAAGGCGTATCCTTAAACAGCATGGTGATTTCACTTATATCTGAAGGGCTGGGTAGGCAAGCTGGGAGCCGCACTTGACGTTTGCTTTCATCGCCATTTGCGAAATGGTATTAGGCTATAGATGCGCTAATATAGAGCATCTGCAGATTCCCGCAGTGCTGTTAGCTCGCGTGTAAAGCAGGAAATTAGCGCCGAGGTTTTGCAAATTGAATTTTAATATGTGATAATTGAAGACCTGACCGTTCGCAGTAACAATTAATCGACCTAGCGGGTTAAAGTCCCGTCCAAGGAGTTGTCCGTACACCTTGGTAGTTCAAGAG
>JAYUOW010000287.1:0-8667 GCA_043760555.1 Betaproteobacteria bacterium | reverse complement strand
AGTATTGCTGGTTCAAGCCTAATGATTATTGCCGACACTACCAGCCTGTATGCCGAAGTGAATATAGATGAAACCGACATCGCCCGCATTAGCCGTGGCCAAGAGGCAAAAATTGTGCCGGCCGCATTTCCTGACAAATCGCTGATTGGCACGGTGGAGCAAATTGCCATCACCCCACGACAAGCGCAGAGTCAAAGCCGAACATATCCAGTAAAAATTAGGCTGCAGCCTACTGCTGGCGTTGAATTTCATCCGGGCATGAGTTGCCGTGCGGAAGTGTCGACAAAAAAAGCCGGTGCGCAAAAAAGCCTTGCCGTGCCAGTGCAAGCCGTGCGCTATGAAGAATCAGAAACGAAGAAAAACGAAAAGGCCGAGAAAGGTAAAGCCAGTATTTTCATCGTAAAAGATGGCAAAGCCGTAAAGCGTGAAGTAGAAACAGGCACAGCAGATGATGCCTATATTGAAATTTTAAAAGGGGCAAACGAAAACGATAGCGTCATCATCGGCCCACCAAAAATTGTACGTTTTTTACGCGATAGCGAAAAGGTTTCTGTTAACGCAAATAGCGACGCCAAACCAGCGCCAACGCCACCAACTAAGCCATGATTACCCTTGATGGCGTAGGCAAAATTTACCGTCTTGGCGACACGGATTTTGCGGCACTGATTGATATTAATTTATCCATCCGCCGCAATGAATATGTAGCCCTCACTGGTGCCTCTGGCTCCGGTAAATCAACCATGATGAATGTGCTGGGCTGCCTTGATACGCCCAGTGCCGGCCACTACACGCTAGACGGTGAAGCGATAGCGGGGCTAGGCGAGGATGCGCTTGCGGGCGTGCGCAATCGCAAAATTGGTTTTGTATTTCAAAATTTTTATTTGCGTGCGCGTGCGTCCGCACTTGACAACGTCGCGCAACCATTGATTTATCGCGGCATCTCGCCTACACAACGCAACGCGCGTGCGCGTGAGGCGTTGGAGCGGGTGGGGCTTGCGCATCGACTGATGCACAAACCCAACGAGCTTTCAGGTGGGCAACGGCAGCGCGTTGCCATCGCCCGCGCCCTCGTCGGGCGGCCAGAGCTACTGTTGGCCGATGAACCAACCGGCAATTTGGACAGTAAAACCGCTGCTGAAATTATGGATCTTTTTAGTGAGCTGCACCGCGATGGGCTAACACTAATTGTCGTCACCCATGAACCAGATGTAGCAGCGTATTGCCACCGCGTGGTGCGCTTACACGACGGACGTATCGCCGAAGATCGCCCACAATTACCCGCCAGCGTCACGAGCGCCACTGCATGAGCACAACCGCAGACGACGGCGCTGGCCGCATGCAATCAAGCTTCTATGCCCTGCAAGAATGCTTACGTTCGGCTATCGCGAGTATCCGCGCGCACGCACTGCGCAGCTTCCTCACCATGCTTGGCATCATCATCGGTGTGGCCTCTGTTATCTGCGTGATTGCGCTGGTGCAGGGGCTGTCGCAGTCGATTAGCCAACAGTTTCAAGACCTTGGCAGCAATACTCTAACGCTGCGGGCAGATAAGCCCTTTGAAGACGCCCTACGCGGCAAACGCAATCGATTACGTGTGAGCGATTTGGAGCAACTAAAATTTCGCGTGGAGGGCATCAAAAATGTAACGCCAGTGGTGTTTGCGGGCGGCAGAGGCGGGGCGGATGTACGCAATGGCGCGAACATCGCGCAAGGCCAAATGTTTGGCACCACGGCAAGCTATCAAGAAGTGCAGCAGACTTTTCCAAAACACGGTCGCTTTCTTACCGAAAGTGATGACACCACAAGGCGGCGGGTCGTGGTGCTAGGCGAGCAAATGCGCCGCGATTTAAAGCTGCCTGAAAACCCGGTCGGAAAATTTATCCAGATTGGCAGCGAATGGTTTAAGGTTGTCGGCACAATGGAACCGCGCGGCGAAATGTTTGGGCTAAGCCAAGACAGTTATTTGCTAATGCCCTATTCCACCGCCCTTGCCGTAACCGGCGTGGTGATTCAACCTGACCTATGGATAATTTTTTCGGTCGCCGATTTAAATGCGGTCGAGTCCATTAAAGAACGCATCACTTCGCTAATGCGGCAATTACACCAACTGAAACCGGGCCAGCCCGATGATTTTAAAATCGAAGCGTCCGATTCGCTAGCCAAATCATTCAAAGAAATATCCACCACCATTACCTTGGTGGTTGCAGGCATCGTCGGCATTTCGCTGTTGGTGGGCGGCGTAGGCATTATGAACATCATGCTAGTTTCAGTCACCGAACGCACGCGCGAAATCGGCATTGCCAAAGCGCTGGGCGCGCCACGACAGTTTATTCTCATGCAGTTTTTAATCGAAGCGGTTGTGCTTGCAGTCATCGGCGGACTGATCGGTATCGCGCTAGGCTACGCGCTGGGATTTGGCATCGCAAAAATGATTCCCAACTTTCCCGACCCCAGTGTGCCGTGGTGGGCAGTGGTAGGGGCGTGTTCATTCTCGGGATTGATTGGAATTGTGTTCGGCATATTACCTGCGAGCAAGGCCGCGAATTTAGCGCCGATTGATGCGTTGCGGTATGAGTAGGGACGTTTTACACCAATTCTAAACGGTGCTCGATACGATCTAAACGCGAAGATATGCGGTCGATCGTCAGTTGTAGGTGAACATCCGTTTCGTCACCATGATGAACATCACGCTTAAGTATGATCATCCCACTTTCCAAACCGGACATCCGGCGAACCATTTCATCCTGTTTAGATTCAACGCGCTCAAGCGTGGATTGGAACCGCTTTAGATGCTCTAGGATATGAGTTTCAATATTCTCAGCCATCTAAATTTACCTTTGATTTACATCACACAGAAAAACCGGATAGTTCCGAATTTGTTAATGCTACTACTGATTATAACGCCTCCGCCGCCGCAAGATGAGCATGCATTCGGGTCGCCAGTAGCGCTGAGTTCAGAAGACAACACGGATTATAAAATAGTCGCTGAAGAAGTCCGATAATAGGGCAACCACAGACATCTTTATTGCGTTATTTTAACGTTTTGGTAAGGCGAAAAATCTATTCTTTGCGCCTCAACAATCCGCTCTCCATTTGCCTCGCCGCGCACATCGCCCTCAACCAATTCATAGCCCAACAATGCAAACACACGCTTGCCTAAAAACAGCGGGCGGGCATTACCGTACCAGTCTACACAGGATGCTTTGCAGCCGTCGTTAGCAGCGCTGCCACCATTACCGCTACGATTGCCGCTACGACTATTTAAAGTACCTAAAGAGTTTAAGTTTAGGTGTTGATTGCGTAAAAATAGCACCGCTGCCGACTCACTTCGTCGGTTGCCTGCGCCAATGGTGGGTAGCCCCAATATGCCTTTATCTAACCCAGTAGCGCGATAGAAAAATCCGTGGGTGCGGGATTCGCCTTGGGCGGCATTAGGCTGGATGTAGACGCCCGCCAATTGGGCGTTTCCGGCATTTAGCTTGACGCTGGAAAACTGCAAATCAGTGCCGCGCCTGCCGACCAAAATAGCGTCGTTGCCCATCGCCTCAATGCGCTCAACGGCGTGGGGAAGGTTTAACCTTTGAGGTGCATCGCCTTTGGCGTAGCGCAACGCGAATGCAGTGCCTTCCATCGACTCGGGCGTGGTGTTGCGACCCCAGCCGTGCTGCGGTTGTGGGGCAACCGTTTGCGCTACCGCATCGCCATAAATTAAATAGGAGCCGATAAAACGGTTTTGCACGGCGCTACTGTTTAGGTTTGGTAGCAGTTGATAGTTGCTGCTTTTAGCAGCACTTCTGCCATCGCCAAAGTCGGCAATTTTTACCCGTAACAATGCAAAGCGGCCTTGACTATTTTCGGCTTTCCACATGCTCTCCCCGCGCGCATCGCTACGCAACAACACGTTTAAATAGCCCGCCTCTTCTAAAAATGAAAGTTGATCAATCGGGCTGCCGGTGGTTTTAATTGCGCTTGGTGCAGCACCGTTTAACGGTAGCCGGATAACGGCAGAAAGCGGCATGGTTTGGGCTTCTGCGCCGCTATTGGGTCGTGTCTGGTGCCAATAGTTACGGGCTTGCGTCGTCCATACGTACACCGCTTCTGCGGACACATAAAACACGCGGCCACTCGCGCCCAACACCGCCGTGGAGTCGCATTGCATGTCGGCTATGGATAAATCGCAGGTGGTCACGGTATGCAGCGCTACTCCTTGCATGGGATCAAGGTCATCGTCGGTGCGAAATATTTTGGTGGCAGGCAAGATGCGCTTAAAATCTGCGGATTTTGCATCTTTGAACCAGCGCCGATGTGCAGGCATAAATTGCGCAGGCTCAGGGTTCCAGCCGTTAATGTGCATAGGCGTGTAGAAAATAAGTTTGTTACCGATCAAGCGGCTGGCGTAGTTGCGTGAGGAGTAATAATCGTTGCTACGCAAATGATGGGTGGCGCGATAGCTTAAGCCGCCCTGCCCGTCAATGTTAAACAAACCAATCTCCGTGCCACCACGTTGGTAGCTGTAACCGATGACGGCGATCGTGTTACCCGCGATTAACATTTCGTCGTACCACGCGCCGCTAGGCGAGGCCTCGGGTGCGTAGGCATCCACCATACTGACGGGCACAAGCGCATTTCCGCCCACCCGCACGGTAAACAATCGGCCGCGCCGCAAGATCACCAAATAATCGCCGACGTTTTTAACGATGCCGCCTTCGTCAACGCCTGCGGTTTGTACGTTAGTAATGGATTCTGATTCAGACTTATCGGCTGTAGCGCTTGCCTTGGCGGGTTCGGCCATAGCGGGAGCTGGCGCGGCCATCGCGGGTGCCATTTGCGACTGCAAGCCTACAGCACCATCTTTAGATTTTTGCATTGGCTGCATCGCGCGTTGCCGCGCAGATGCCGCGTCACGCCAGCGCTGCATCAGCGCGTCAAACTCACGCTCACTCGCAAAGCGTTTTAGCGTTTTTTGCGACGACGGGAATTCAAATGCGGCGGTACTTGGCTGAGTACCGAAGCCGAGGCAAACAACGGAAATCAAAAATAAGCTGCGGGCAGCGATAGAAAAATAAACCATAAACCCTCCAAAGCAGTTGGCAAAAATTGCCGAAATGGTTCGGCATACAGCTTTAATCGCAGCAGCTTGCAAAACGGGTTAAATGTCGTTCGAATTATTTTTTAGCCAATTTAATAGGCTGAAGACGCCCTATAATAGGGTATCTTCAGCCTATTTATTCAACCTAATCCGGCAAAAACGCCGGTGCCACGAGCGCCGCTGCCACCAACACGCATTGCCGCGTGATGTTGTAAAACGAGAGTGGGCTAGCTTCGGCATCCATGATGCCAAGCACGGTGGATACATCCCCGTCAAAGCTAAATAGTGGCAGGCAAGCTTCTGACTTTACCGCATCGTCGCAAACGTAAAATCCACCGCCAAGGGCGGTGTACGCGGCTACGTCATCTATAACTACAGCGTGACCGCTTAAGCCAACGGTGGAATTGGTGCTGCCTTTGGCGAAGGTTTTGGTCAGTGGAAACTCAGCCCGACTGGGGCGGCCGAGATAGGCTAATTTGACCAAGGCACGTTGGGTTTTGCTACCTCTGGCTTGGTAAACCCCAAACCAATCTGAGCCCGTTAAATCCATTACGCGGGTGACTAATTGGCGCAGTAGCAACAGGCGGCGTACTGTGGCGCTGGTGGGCTCACCTAATCGCGCGGTAAGGTTATATGGTGTGGGCGATAATTCTTCAATTAGGCTGCAGCTGCCGTCCTCAGACAGCATAGGCACGGGATAATTGTAGAGCGCATCGGGTGCGACTTCTTCGGGCAATTCGCCTACGGCATCGAGCAGATCAAACAAGGCGGCTTCTATTTGCGCGCTGTGTTCATGCAGGTGGGGCAAGTTAGCAGCAAGTAAATACTGCGCGATGCGTTTCTGACTTTGTGTTTGCGTTTGTGCTGTTGCCATGATGTGCGCCAAAAGATAAATAAGGCGGCAAATATAGCACTATCAAACGAAGCTACAAAAAACTACAGCGAAAATTTAAGCAGTGGTGCGCTTTGCAGTGATAACCATTGGTGCTAAAGCAAATGTTTGCATCGCTGGCGTTAGGCGCTTAGCGGTGATTTCTATGGTGGCTAGCTGAATTGTTTGTATGCGTTGCGCGGTGATGACGATTGGTTCCATGGTTTGGGTAATTTGTGGAGCGGCATTTTTGCCACCAACGAGCATTGCTAGGCTTAAGGCTGCGCAGGCAAATAGGCTGGTTGTCATTGCGGTGTTGTTTAGTGTGTTCATGATGTTCTCCGTAAGATTTAAGTTGGGATGTCTTGCTTCAGTGAGGCCATTGTGCGCGGACGCTCGCAACAACGAAACTGCATTGCGACGAAATGCAAAAAAGCATGCGTGAACTGCATTTTTTGACTCTCTTGCGGCATAAAATGGTCGAAAACAGTTGAACAAAACAGCGCGGAAATGGCTAAAAACTAACCAATATGGGACAATTTGCCTATGAAACCCGAACCCAGTCTAAGCACCCCAATTACCCACGCGTCCTTTTATAAGTTCGTCAATTTGGCCGATCCGCCCAGCACAGTCGCTGCGTTACAGCAAATTTGCGATGCCGTAAATGCTGGTGCGTCTACTGGCACCCCCGAGAGCGCTGCCGACACCCTCAAAGGCATCATTTGGGTAGCTTCAGAGGGCTTAAATGGGATGCTAGCGGCATCTTTGCCGCGACTTGAGGCCTTCGAGGCTGCGCTAAAAACAAACGCCGTGTTTGCGGGCGCGTTTGGTGATGTGCAGTTTAAGCATAGCCACTGCACCACCAAGCCATTCTGGAAGCTTAAAATTCGCTTGAAGCCAGAAGTGCTGCCGCTCGGCATCGACGGCGTGGACGCGCGCCAAACCGGTGAAAATTTGAATCCTCAGCAATGGCGCGACATGCTCACGCGCGACGATGTAGTACTGCTGGACAATCGCAATAGTTTTGAATATCGGCTTGGGCGATTTAAAGGCGCGATTGATCCGCAGGTACAAAATTTTAGAGATTTTCCTAAATACATCGAAGCCAATGTGGCACAGTGGAAAGCCGAAGGAAAAACGGTGGCAATGTATTGCACCGGCGGCATACGATGTGAGAAAACCAGCGCGTGGATGAGGCAATTTGATGTACCGGTGGTGCAACTTGAAGGCGGCATACTCAATTACTTTTTAGCGTTGCCCGATGCGCAAAAAGAGTTTGAAGGCGAATGCTTTGTGTTTGATAATCGCATCGCTATTGACACCAAATTACAAGAAACTACCACCACGTTTGAGCAAGTGTATGAGGGTGAGCCCGACGGCGAATGGCGTATTGCGCGGGCGAAGCGTCTGCATCGGGATTAAATGCAGTTGAACTTAAGCAAATCGGCATCATCTAAGCGGCACTATTCACTTTCTATCAAAGTAAGCAGATGAAAAAAATTGCCTTAGCATTAGCCGCAAGCATCGCCTTCACAGGTTTGGTTGCAACCACCCTACTTTCAGCGCAGAAAGCTAATACCAGTGAACCGCGTGCGGTGGTACCGCGTGGCGCGCTGTTAGAAAACGAACGCAGCTTAGTCGGCTTGTTTGAAAACGCCGCACCCTCTGTGGCCTACATCACCACTGAAAATCTGGTGCGCGGCGGATTTTTTGGTGAGCAATTAGGCATATCGCAAGGTGCTGGCTCTGGCTTTGTGTGGGATACGCGCGGCCATATCGTCACCAACAATCATGTGGTGCAAAATGCCGAAAAAGTCACCGTGCAACTCGATGCGGGTAAAGACCCAATAGAAGCCACCGTAATCGGCACAGCACCAGAATATGATCTTGCTGTAGTGCGCCTAAACGCGCCCGCTGCCACCTTAAATGCCTTGAAACCCCTGCCAATAGGGCTTTCCCGCGACTTGAAGGTGGGGCAATCGGTGCTAGCAATTGGCAATCCATTTGGTTTAAGCCGCACGCTAACCAACGGCATTATTTCTGCCCTTGATCGTTATTTGCCCACGCAAGACTACGCGGAAATTGCTGGCGTAATTCAAACCGATGCCGCCATTAACCCCGGCAATTCTGGCGGCCCGCTACTTGATAGCGCAGGGCGTTTGATAGGCGTTAATTCAGCCATTCGTTCGGCTTCCGGCTCATCCGCCGGTGTCGGCTTTGCCATTCCGGCCGATATGGTAAATCGCATCGTGCCGCAGCTAATTAACCGTGGCAAAGCTGCCACGCCCGGCATCGGGATTCGTGCGTTTGACCCTGGCTTGGTGGCGCGTAGCCGCATCAAAGGCGTGGTCATTGGTGCAATTACCGCTGGCACACCGGCTGAAGCCGCAAATTTAAAAATACTTGATCGGCGCAATAATTTGTTGGGGGATGTGATAACGGCGGTGAATGGTCGCGCCACCGACACGCTTTCAACTTTTGTGGCCGAGCTTGATCGTGTGGGCATTGGCAACATTGCGGAAATAACCGTCACGCGTAACGATAAAAAACGGGTTGAAAAAATTCGCGTGATCGACACCAGTCGAAAAACAGAACGAAGCTAGCGCCCTCTGAGTTCAGCCATTGACCACGCCGAAAACTCTTCAGCCCTTCTGCGCGCCAGACCGCGAAGGCGTAGCCGCCAGCAAGCTAACCTGCCCGCAAGGCG
>JAYUOW010000286.1:0-26430 GCA_043760555.1 Betaproteobacteria bacterium | reverse complement strand
CCAGCAAAAGTTTTCCATAAACTGGCTCGGCAATTCCACTGCATCCCATTCCACACCAGCAATGCCAGACACCCCCAACTCATCAATATGGGTGAGCAAATGATGGAGGCCGTGGCCAAATTCATGGAACAGGGTAATGACGTTATTGTGCGTGAACAACGCTGGTTTGCCATCCACCGGCGCTGCAAAATTGCAGTTTAAATACGCAATCGGTAACTGCATTCCGTCAGTCACTTTACGACGGGATCTAGGACTATCCATCCATGCGCCACCGCGCTTGGCTGCGTTTGCGTAGAGGTCAAGATAGACATGACCGATCAAATTTTGCTTGCGATCGAATAGGTCAAAAAACTGGACGGCGCTATGCCACACCGATGTGTTGGCCGCCTTGAAAGTGATGCCGTAAATAGTATGCAATAGCTTGAAAAGCCCCGTTAATACGGCATCTTCAGGAAAGTACTGGCGCACTTCTTGCTCTGAAAATGCATAGCGGGCGACTCTTAAGCGCTCTGACACATAACCAACGTCCCATGCATTAACGGTGCTCATATTGAGTTCCACTTTTGCAAATGACTGCAGCGCGGCGAAATCATTCATCGCGAAGGGTTTGGCTGCTTTGACCATATCGTTTAAAAAATCAAACACTTCCTTCGCTGATTGCGCCATTTTTGGCGCAAGCGATAGCGCCGTAAAATTTTCGAAGCCCAACAATCCGCTAAGTTCGTTGCGTTTGGCGACGATGTCTAAAATATGTGCAGTGTTATCTAGGGCCGTTGCGCCTAAGTCGCTCGCGCGGGTGACGTTAGCGTGATACATTTTTTCGCGAAGCGGCTGTGAGTGGGCATATTGCAGCACCGGCATCAAACATGGCGCATGTAACGTGAGCTTCCAACCGGTTTTACCCTCTGCCTCAGCCGCCGCTCTTGCGGTGTGCAATACGTCCGTGGGAATGCCCGCTAATTCGTTTTCCTCTTCGATATACAGCCCAAAAGCGTTCGTTGCGTCCAAAATATTGTCGTTAAATTTTGACGACAAACTAGATAGCGATTCTTGTAAACTTTTAAACCGTGGTTTCACCGTAGCTTCAAGTTCTGCGCCGCCTAAACGGAAGTCGCGCAGCACATTATCAAGCGACTTATTTTGCGCGGCGTTCAAGCTTAAACTGGCTGGAGAAGCCCGTATTTGCTGGTATTTAGCAAACAATGCCTCGTTGAGTGATAAGGCCGCCCAAAACGCCGTAACTAACGGCAATTGCGTGTTGTAAGCTTCGCGCAAGGCAGGTGAATTAGCCACTAAATTTAAATGATTCACAACACCCCAAGCGCGGCTTAGTTTTTCGGTGGCATCGTCCAATGGCGTCACAAAATTCTTCCATGTCGGCGCTTCTGTTGCTGCCAATAGTTGCGCAACGACGGCGTTGGCGTCGGCTAGCAAACTATCGATTGCCGGTGCTACGCATTCCGGCGTAAACGTATCAAAACGCGGCATACCGGAAAAATCAAGGAGTGGATTTAATGTGGTCATGATGTTTATTTACTTCGCGGAGAATTT
Source organism: Betaproteobacteria bacterium (assembly GCA_043760555.1). GTDB lineage: Bacteria > Pseudomonadota > Gammaproteobacteria > Burkholderiales > Usitatibacteraceae > JANMDR01. The sequence continues at coordinate 24,879 of JAYUOW010000286.1, read as the reverse complement.
TAGATTAAACATAACTTGGCGTCGCGGCGTGTTGTAGCCAGTGCTATGTTCGTAAGGCTGATTGGTCAGATTGCTACCCACAATTTCAGCGCTAAATTGTTTAGAAATATTATATTGCAATCGCGCGCCTAGGGTGGCGTAGCCGCCCAAACGGCTGTCTGGTGCTTCATTGGCCGAATCGTAGCGTTGTCCTACCGCCACCACATCAATGCTGCCACTAAATTTGCCGATAGTTTTTGCAATGCCAGCGCTGCCGAATACTTTAGCGCGCCCGCGAAGTTGTAACTTGGTATCGGCATCAAGCGGCTGCTGCGCGGTGATGGACGCGCGCAAGTCAAGCTCTTGCCATTGGCCATTGGCGGCCAGTTCTAACCCGCGTATGTGGGCGCGGCTGATGTTTTCGGGTTTTGAAGTGGCGGCGTTAAAGCTAATTAAGTCTTCAATTTTGTTGTCGAATAATGCTGCACTGGCAGTCAATGCGTCGGTAATTCGCCCAGCCTTGCGCTCATATTTGTAACCAATTTCGGTATTGGTATTGCGTTCAGGTTTGAGGGCGGCGTTAGAAAAACCGGGGTAATACAAATCATTAAAGCTAGGTAATTTATAGCCCCGTGCAACCGAGCTATACACCAATTCTTCGGGCCACACTTTTACGCCATAGGCAAACTGCCCCGTGGTTTGTTTACTGTCTAAGCCGCTCGCGTGTTTAAATTTATCCAGCCGCACATTGGCCTGTAAATATTGAGTATCTTGTTGTTCCGAAATGCTCGCAAACACTGACTTTACGGTGCGATCGCTGCGATCATATGGTGTGTTGCTGGTGAGCGATTGTCGATTTTGTTCCGCTCCTAATAACATCGTGCCAACGGGCGTACGTAGGGTGTTTTGCCACTGCAGCTGGTTTTGCTTGGTGGCAAAATTGGCAGGATATTCGCTTGAAATATTGATGCTATCGCGGGTGCTGGCCAACACTAATTTTGACTGCCACCACGGCATAATTTGGTTGCTACTTTCCACTTGCGCGCCGTTTAAGGTTTGTTGGTTTTCGGCAGCAATTTGTCCTGCATCAAACTGCGCTTTACCGCGCGATTGCCACACTTGTGCTGCCACGGTTTCGCCCTGCCACAGCGTGTGCGCGGCCTTGATGACGACGTTGGTGTTGGTGTAGGCATCTTTGTCGGCGTTGTAAATAAAGCGCGGCGCGCGGGCGTTGGTGGCGGATGCGGCGTTGACTTTTTGCATGCCGAAATTAAACGCCAAATAGGTTTTACCTTCAACGGTAGAAAAGCCGCCGTTAAAACCATTGGTAGCTTTATTGCCGACGTTAAGTTCCGCATTTAAACGCGGTGATTTTTGCCCGCGCGTAAATATTTGTACCACGCCGCCGATGGCGTCCGAACCATAAAGCCCAGAAAACGAACCCTTTACAATTTCAATCCGCTCAATTAAATCAAGCGCAATATGTTCAAGCGCGGCCGTTCCAGTACTGGCTGAGCCCACGCGCACGCCATCCACTAGCACGAGGGTATGGGATGTATTGGCACCGCGCATAAAAATGCCGCTAGGCTGCCCTGCGGTGCCGGTAGCGCGAATTTCTACGCCCGCATAACGTTGCAATATTTCGACCAGTGTGGCGCTGCCAGCGGACGTAATTTGATCGCGGCTGATGATCGAGATTTGCGCTAATACCGAATCGGCTTTTTGCGCGACGCGGGTGGCGGTGATAATCACTTCATCAATATTTTGTGGCGCTTGGGCGTAGGTGGGTGTAAGGAGGGCAGCGCTCATGCACGCGCTAAGCTTAAGCCACGCGCCCGTATTGCAAGCGCGCCAATTGAATGCCTGTAGACGCCCTATTTTAGGGCTTCTGCAGGCATCGTTAAGTGTTGCTTTCGGGTTATTCTGCACGGATTTTTTATTGCGTGGTTTGTGTTTAGTGGTTTTTAATGGTCGCGACTTATTCATCAATGCTTTCAATTTAAATCTAGGCTGGGGATACGGTACAACGGATTAGTTATTGGACAAAACTTTGCGCATTATGTTGCATCGCCCAATTAAAAAAATCTTCAGCCGGCATAGGGCGCGCAATAAAATAACCTTGGGCTTCGTTGCAGCCGTGTTCGCGCAAAAAGTTCAACTGACCGCGGTTTTCAACGCCTTCAGCCAGCACGGTTATTTCTAAGCTGGTGGCGAGGTTAATAATGGCGGTGGTAATCGCCACATCATCGGCATCACCGGGAATGTCACGCACGAATGATCGATCAATTTTTAGCTTATCAATTGGATAGCGTTTTAAATACGAAAGCGACGAATAACCGGTACCAAAATCATCCACCGCCAACATCACGCCCAAGTCTTTTAAGGCGTACAGCACTTTAGATGCCGTAACGACATCTTCTAGGAATAAACTCTCGGTAAGCTCCAATTCTAGGCAGTTTCCAGCTGTTTCGTGCTCGGCTAGCGCTTGCGCTACATCGTCGGCTAATGATTGTTGTTGAAATTGAATCGCCGATAAATTTACCGCAACGAGCAGATGATCTAGCCCGCGCGCTTTCCAGCTTTGAATTTGTTTGCAGGCGGTGTTGAGTACCCATTGGCCGATTGGCACAATTAAACCGCGCGCTTCGGCAACGGGAATAAAGTAGTCTGGCGACACTAAACCAAGCTCGGGATGGTTCCAGCGAATTAGCGCTTCTACGCCGCATAATGCGCCGGTTGCGAGTGAAATTTCCGGCTGATAATAAAGCTCAAATTCGCCATTGCGCAGAGCGCGGCGCAGGCCGTTTTCGGTGGCCAACGCTTGCGAGGCAGCACGCTGTAGCGAACTCGTAAACAGTTGCACATTGTTGCGGCCGCGCTCTTTGGCAACATACATTGCAGCATCGGCATTACGTATGAGTTCGTCGGGTAATTTGCCATCGCGCGGGTAGCAGCTAACGCCGATACTGCAATGCGCGGTGAGGGTTTGGCCGTCGATTACGAATGGTTCGGCAATCGCATGGGCCAAGCCTTGAGCGAAAGGCAGCGCATCTAAAACATTGAGCCTAGTGACGACTAAAAACTCATCGCCGCCTAAGCGTCCGAGGATATCGTCGGCGTGGCAAGTGCTGAGCAAATGCTCGCTAACGCGCTTTAATAGGGCATCTCCAGCATGGTGTCCGAGCGAATCATTGACCGTTTTGAAGTTATCTAAGTCGATAAATAGTACCGCTAACTGCGTTTCGCCGCGACTAGCTGCATCAACGGCGGCTTCAAGTTTGGTGTTCAATTGTGCGCGGTTTGGTAGGCCGGTAAGTAAATCATGGTGCGCTAAAAACTGAATATGGGCTTCAGCGGTTTTGCGATCAGAAATGTCGCGCACCACCGTCATGCGATGGTTACTGTCGCTTTCCATGTTTGATTTACCATGCACTTCAGCGGTAAATTGAGTGCCGTCGGCGCGTACGGCGGTGATTTCGTAGGGACGCTCATAACCCGCGCCGACGTTTCGCAAAACCAAATTGCGCGATTGGGGTGCGACAAATTCAAACATGGACCTGCCGATCAAATCTTCCGGCAATAAGCGCATCATGTGGGCAACAGCGTCGTTACAATCGCTGATAGTACCGCTATCGGAAAAAATAATACCTTCAGTTGTTGCGTTAAAAAATTTACGCAAGCGATCTTCGCTGTCGCGCGCTTGCGCTTCCGCACGACGATGTTTGGTAATGTCGTTAATGAGTACAAAGGCGCTTGTAGCGTCGGCACTGCCACCAAAATGTGGGATTAAATTAACCTCAATCACTTTGTCGCTGCCATCTGCTGCTTTCAGAGAACGCGTATAGCTCACCACGTCGCCAGCGATACAGGCGTCCACATAGGGCTGTATGGTGGCATAAGCGGCGGCGCCAATAATGTCGTACAGCTTTTTGTTAGCCAGTTCCTCCACCGTAAAGCCATAAGTTCGCGCGTAAGCGGCATTGGCAAATGTGCAGCGGAAGCCGTCGCTCATTTCAAATTGAGCCACGAGGGCTGGCACATTGTTGGCGATTAAGTGGATGCGCGTTGCTGCAGCTTGCGCAAATAGTTCCGCTTTTTTTTGCTCAGTGATGTCGATGCTGGCACCAACATAGCCCAAAAATCTGCCGTCTTTAGCGTATAGCGGGGTGGCCGAATCGTGAATCCAAACGGCGCGGCCGCTAGCATGAATAATTTGTAAATCGCCACGGTATTCACTTTTGGTATTAAACGCCGCCCACCAAAGCGCCATATTCTCTTCGCGTGTTTGGTCGTGTAACAGTGCTTGCCAACCATCTTGTAGTTGTTGGGCAATGGTTTTGCCGGTAAGTGCAGTCCATGCGCGGTTCACAAAAATGAGTGCGCTTTCAGGGTCTACCAGCCAAATTGCGCTCGGTAATAAATCCAGCACGGGTGCGTAGTCGGCCAAACTCGTGGCTTCAAATGGCAGTGCCTGTAGGGCTTTACTTGGCATAGCTGTAGGAAAAGGTGAAGACAAAGGCGGCCTCAGACGGAATTGCGTCCCAACAGCGGAGACATTTTTTGGAATTTTAGCTAGTGTACGCCACTGCGGGTAATTTTCAGCGCCCACATAAAATTTGACAAGCCCTGTGCGGCTTGTTGTGGGACTGACTCTAAAGCTTGAAATCACCTTAAAAAAGCACGCTTAACCATTGACTGTAAAGCGTTTTTTCGCTACATTCAGTTTATGGAACAAGAATTTGATCAATTCGAAGACAAGCTCGCACACTTCATCAAACTCTTCGCGCGCCTGCGCGAAGAAAATAATGAATTGCGCCAAAACTTAGCCAGCAAAACTGACGAAGCCAAACGCTTAAACGAAAAGCTAGACGCCGCCAAGACCCGCATCGGCGCGCTGATTGAAAAACTACCTGAAGTTGACACTAAGGCCGAGGGCGATAGCGCATGAGTACCACCAAGCCTGACGGCCAAAGTAAAACCAGCGAATCTAAAGCCATCACCATCTCCGTGATGGGGCGTGATTTTCGGGTGGCCACCTCATCGGCCGGTGAAAAGCACATGCTTGAATCGGTTGAATACTTAAATCAACGGATGAAAGAAGTGCGCGATACCGGCAAAGTCGTCGGCAATGAACGCATTGCCATCATGGCGGCGCTCAACATCACGCTTGAACACTTCACTAAGCTGTCCACCGCAGCCACAGCGCCGCAAGCGCAAGTGATTAGCAACGTGGCATTGTTGCGTGGTGCTGTTGATGAATCCGCCGTAAAACGCCGCATCGAAAACCTCGACAATATGATAGAGCGCGCGATTTCGGATCAAGATAAATTATTTTGATTTAGCGTTTAAAAACTCTTCTGGTACATGTGCTAAAGTAAAACCGTCGCGAATGCGGCTTGGCGTTCGCTAAGGGTTTATATCCTTTGAACCAATGACTTTATGTCGAGGAAGCTCCGTTTTGACCCTTGTGCGCGCGTCCCACGTCGGACGTACCTGATGGTGTTATCCGAGCCTCCGCCTTGAACCCTAGGTTCAAGCGTGCGGCCTTTAGCGAACACCAAGCCGCATTCTTTATTTTTGAGGAAAATGCCCGCATGCGCCACTGGTTAATGAAGTCTGAGCCGTCCGAAATTTCTATCGACGATCTTGCAGGTTTTCCTAATCAAAGCGTGGCGTGGTTTGGCGTACGCAACTACCTAGCCCGCAACTTCATGCGCGACCATATGCAGTTGGATGACGGTGTGCTGTTCTACCACTCGTCGTGCCCCGAACCCGGTGTGGCCGGCATTGCCAGAGTTAGCGCGCTGGCCTATCCCGACGCCAAACAGTTCGACAAAAAAAGTAAATACTTCGACCCAAAAGCCTCGCAAGAAACCCCCCGCTGGTTTAATGTAGACGTGCAATTTGTAGAAAAAACGCGGCTGATCAGCTTGGCCGAAATGCGCGAAAACGCAAAATTAGCGTCGATGCAAATATTGCAGAAAGGTAATCGCTTGTCGATTACGCCATTAACGCCAGCGGAATGGAAAGTGGTATTGGCGTTGCGCTAGACGTTGTATTGATGCCTTGTAGATGCCCTAAAATAGGGTGTCTTCAGCCATTTAGTTAGCGTACTTTATTCGGGTCGTTCTCCTGCATCGACACGCCAGACAGCTGATCGTTCTTGTTGAAGGTAAATACAAAATAAGCGCCATCGCGCGCATAGGTCAAAGATTTCCCGCTTGCCACATAGCCAGTAGAAATTACGCCACTACCTTTGGGTGATCGAAACACCTTTTCTTTTCCTTCCCCGAGTATTTGCTGCGTTTGGGCAACAGTAATGCCGCCGTTCACCACATCGGCAGCACCGATCTTTAAGGTATTGCCATAGACTGTTTTAACCTGATTCCGCTCGTCCATTCCGACCGTCACGCCATCTGGCCAAGCGTACACCGGCGGTGTCGCTACCACCTCCGGTTTATTAGGTTTGCCCCGCGCCGCCTCCACCACCGAAAGCGCCTGCCCGACCTGTATCCCGTTCACGCTCCAAGCACCCCCACCGGTAAATCGCTCGCGTTTTTCCTCGCCCACGTCGGTCGCGGTTTTGGTGCAGCCGGTAACGATCAAGATGCTGATGAAAAAAATGCCGCATAAAACTAAGCCACGGCGCGTTGTAGTTTTTTTAGCGATCATAGGTTTTCTCCACGGTTAGTATCCGCATTCAGCCTACCTTTTTTCTGGTTTTTCAGCAAAAAGAAATAATTAAAAATTCAACCAGCTTATGGACTAACTTATAAGACTAAGTCATAATTTGTTTTGCAAAGCGAAACAAAACCATGACTACGATCGTAAATGTTCACGATGCGAAAACGCGATATTCGCAATTGTTAGACAAGGCCCATGCTGGGCAGGAAATCATTCTTGGGAAAGCCGGTAAACCGTACGCCCGCATGGTGCCGTTGGCCGTCGTGCCGTCCAAGCGCCAGCCCGGACGATTGGTGGGGCTGGTTAAGCCAATCGGAGATGAGTTTTTTGACGTGCTCCCGGACGATGAGCTTGCTGCATGGGAAGGATCTTAGAACTACTGCTCGATACGCACGCGTTGCTGTGGTGGTGGACGAATCAGTTTCGCCTATCGAAGACCGCGCCCGATGCAATCGGCGATGAGACTAACACCGTCTACATTAGCGCCGCCAGCGCGTTTGAGCTTGCCACCAAAGTGCGCATTGGCAAGCTAAACAAAGCGACAATATTACTCGAACAATTCGATCAACTCGTGGCCGCTGATGGCTTTAGCCATCTTGGCATCACCCACCCACCTACACACACTACGTGCAGGCAGTTACGCTTTTGCGCATAGAGATCCGTTTGATCGCTTGCTTGTTGCGCAATCTGAAATTGAAGACCCTACCTTTGTGAGCTGTGATGTGGCGATTTTGGGATTGGGTGTGAAGACGCTTTGGTAGCGTAAATCAACGATAGATTTTTGAAGTTTAGACGTTTTCAAAAGTATCTGCAGTGGGCGCAAAAAGTATTACAATCTAGCTTAGTATTATTTAAAGGCAAGGTATGAAAACGTCAAGTTTAACGGTCAAGGGGCAGGTTTCTATCCCCGTACATTTGCGTAAATTGCTCGGCTTAGCAGCGGGCGATCGTATTAAATTTGCGGCAGAAAATGGACGGGTGTACCTAGAAAAAGAGCCGGATATTTCAGCCATTTTCGGAATCGCCAAAGCGCGAAAATCGGCGACCCTGGAGCAAATGGAAGAAGCAATTGAACAAGGTTGGTCGCGCCGCGCGGCACTTACGGCACCCACTGCAAAACGCAAAGTAGCATTGAAGAAATGAGTTTTACGGTAGACACCAACGTGCTGGCTCGTGCGCTGGTGGAAGATGAAACGTCGCCAGAGCAGTGCGTTGCTGCTCGCAGAGCTATTGCCGATGCGATAGCCGTTTTCGTGCCACAGATAGTGCAAATCGAGCTTTGTTGGGTGCTATCGACTTCTTTTGGTTTGCGCCATTCCGACATTGCGCAGGTGCTTATTGCGCTGCAAAGTAATTCTCATTTCACTTTAGAGCACAGCGAAATTTTTGATGCATCGCTCAAAAAATTTACGGCAAGTCGTGCATGTGGGTTTGCCGACTGCATGATTGCAACTATCGTTCAACGCAATAAAACAACCCTTATTACGTTCGATAAAAAACTGGCAAAGCTTGCTGGCGTTGCTGTGTTAAAATAGTTGTAAACGCCCTAAAATAGGCTATCTCCAGCCAGTCTACAAACACCACTGCCGCATCAACAGCGTAAAAATTTCCACCGATTGCGCAAGCTTCCCCACGCTGCACCATTCATCAGTTTGATGCGCCAACTCGGGCTGACCGGGGCCTAGGATAATTGTTGGCGGGTTTTTATAGCCGCGTTGTAGGGCGCTGGCATCAGTAGAAAATTGAATCGTTTTTGGCTCGATTGCCTCGCTCACAAATGGTGCGCAGGTGGCGAATACTTGCTGTACCCACTCGTTGTCAGGGTCGGTATACACGCTGGGCACATCTTGAATTTTGCGCATGCTAATGCCGTCGCCCAAGGCGCAGGCCAGCGATTGGCAAATATGCGCGTGACTGGTGCCCGCAACGGTGCGAATATCTACAATTACGCTCGCGCGATCAGGCACTGAATTTGGGTTCATGCCACCTTGCACGCTTGATACATTTAGCGTGTTGTTGCCCATCAGTGGGTGGCTTGCTTGCTCGAATTTATAGTTGGCAAGGGTGTTGATCGCGCGCGCAATTTTTACGACCGCGTTGTCGCCTTGCTCTGGCATAGATGCGTGCGCCGTCACGCCCCGCGCTTCAAACTCAAGCCACATCAAGCCTTTGTGGCCTATGCAGGGATAATTAGCGGTGGGCTCGGCAACCACGATTGCGCCCGCGCGATCTAGCAATTGGCGCGCCACCAAGTCATTCGCGCCTTCGCAGCCGGTTTCTTCTGATGCCGTGATGATCAGCACGATGCCGCAACTGTTTTTTAGTTGCGGCGCCAACGTAATGGCGGCCACCACAAACGCTGCCACGCCGCTCTTCATATCGGTGGAGCCACGGCCATATAATTTGTCGCCATCAAGCTCGCCCGCGAAGGCGTCGCGCGACCACGCGGCCGCGCCTAACGGCACAGTGTCGATGTGGCCGGTAAAGCAGATGGGCGGCTTATCATACTGGCCGCCGATGGTGGCCACCAAGGTGGTGCGGCTGGGCGCAAACTCATGATAAACGCAATGAAATCCAGCAGCCTCCAGCTTCGCGCCCAAGTGCTGCGCGCATGCGCGTTCCATGCCGGGCGGGTTGATGGTGTTGAAGCGCAGCAGCGTGGTGGTGAGCTGTTGGGCGGCGTAGGCTTGGTTAAAATTTGTCGTCATGGCGGCTCGTTTCTATCGCGTAAATTGCTTCGCACGCCGCCGCGCATTGAGTGCGGCATCCAGCTGCTCTTGCGCACCCGCACAGGCGGGTGAAAAGTTGAGCGCGGCTTCGGCGGTTTGCACAGCTTCGTCATGCCTTCGATTTTGCTGCGCATTTTTGCTTTGCAGCAAAAGTTGGTCGCAATCAGGTAGGGCGCTGGCACCGCTTCTAGGTGTTTTGGGCGCGGCGGAAGGGGTATTGGCGGGGCTTGGGGCGCTTGGGCTAGGTTCAGTCGCTGCTCGAACCAATGCCGTGGCTGCAGCTTCTAAAAATGAGGTGACGCCCGATTGAATGGGATTATTTTGCGCGTCGCGATAGGCTATTTCGGCTTTGGTAAATTCGGCCATTGCATCGAATGATTTATCAATCCGTGTTGCGTTGCCCGCTTGGGTTTTGCCGCACGCAAAATCATTTGCGCTCAAGCATTTGCGCATGGCTTCAAGAGCTTGGTCGCGCAGCTTTTCGCGGGCTTTGATGGCGGTGTCCTGTGTTACTAACAGCGCATTGGTGCGGTCGAGTTTTGCGGCTTTTAATAGCGTGTCGCGCGCGGCGGCGAGGTCGCGATCACGTAACGCGGTTTGCGATTTTTTAATGGCTTCTACGGCATCGCGTTTGGCGGTGGCAATTTTTGTGGTGTTGGCGCTGATGAATGCAGACTTGCCGTCAAGGGTACGAATTTTTTCAATGGCCGCATCAGCGCTCACGATGTCACCGGCTGCAATGTGGGCGATGGTTTCTCGGTTTAAGCCGGCAAGCTCGTTTTGCTTCAACCAATTGGTGATGTAAAAATAAGCAGCAATACCGGCAATGGCCAACGCCAGCACGATGAAGCCCGCGCAACCCAGGCAGCCGCTACGTTTTTTTTGCGGAGGTGGCGCCGGTGCGGGCGTTGGAGGAGGAGCAGGGGTAAATGCAGGTACAGGCGCCTGCGACGGCGCGATCGTGGGCTCACGCACGGGAAGCGGCGGTGGCACCGGTGGTGCGGAAGGCGCAGGAGACGCAGGATGTAAAGGCGGCGGTACTGCTTTGATGGCAACCACAGCTTCGGGCTCAGCCGAAATCGTGAATGGCGCGCTGGCTACAGCAGTGACCGGGATAGGCGGCGGTTTAGCTGCTGATTGGGGAATAGGCGGTGGGGTGGCAGATGGCGTGCTCGCACCGTTTTGCGGCGCACCGCAAAACGGACAAAAAACAACCTCGCCGTTTAACGCTTCCCGGCATTTTTCACATCGCAATTGCATTTGTTATACGGCTTTTGGCGGGGGGGGCGGGGTTAACATGGGCGGCGGCGGTGGTGGCGTGGCGCTTGTTGCAAACTCCGGTAATTGTGCCAATGGCGTCCACGCGGCAATGCCTTCGCGCCACGCCATCGTGTCTGCCGGTATTTGTCTGGCTGCCAACCATTGCGTAATGTGTACGGCAGGATGCGGGCCAGTTTGTGCGCCGTTTACAAACAAATGATAGCTGTAGCTTGGCTGTGCGCCGAAGGGCGGCGGCGGGGGGGCGGCGCCAAACAAAGGAGGTGCTGCAGATGAAGTTGTTGATGCCACCACACCACCGGAAATTGCCTGCTGCAAAAAATCTGCAATAAAAAAATCAGCCTTCACGCATAATTTTCTACGCGGTGCTTGGCCTTCGTCCACCTCACGCACTTCCCATGAATACGCATCGGCGTCAGACTTGTCAATGATTTCAGACCAGCTGGAAAGCCTTGTAGATAGGGCGTCTTCAGCCGATTTTAACGCGGCTGCATCCATGCTTCTAGCAGCTTTATCGTGTAGCTCATTGGCTAATTGCAGCGCTACCGTTGTTGCAAAGCCGCGTCGCGCAATCTCGGTGCCGCTTTCATCGGGCACGAGTTTAGGGCAATAGGTTTGCACGCTCAATTGCGTGGCTAATTCTGCCAACGCCAAGGTTTGCAGCGGGCTCATCTCTTCTAGTTTGCCTTGTAGTGCGGCGACAATTTGCGCGCGATACGCTATCGGCAAACCGTTCAAGCGAAAGGCGCGTTCGTTACCCATGCGCCGAATGTCGCCACGCCCCACACTAAATTGATACTGCCCTGGCGGCACTGACTTTGTGCTTGGGTCGCGGGTAAAAATACGCAGCATCACGCAATACAAATACACTTTAAAATCATCGCTTAAACGAATTAGCTCATCAATGGATGGCGCTAATGGATGTGAAAATTTCGTAAAGTCGTTTTGCGTATGCAACGGTACAATTTCGGATTCTTTACGATAGCTCACGCGCCAGCTTTCTAAGCCGCGCAAGTTCGTTAGCGGCACACCGGATAACTCGCAATAGCACGTGGCACGGCCAAATCGGCCTGCATCGACAAAGCTAATTTGCTGCGGTGTTAGACCAACGCTGGTGGGTAGCTGCGCAAACAATTCTTCGCGAAACGGTTCCCAATCGGCCGCGCGACCCACGCCCACGTAACATTTAAACTGGTCTGGTTTCGGTTGGTAATCGCCGTTATGCGTATCAATCCACGGCATGGCGCGCATCAACATATCGCTGAAGCGGCGTTGGCGTTCTATCGGCGACATAGCGCGCAAAGCAGCAACCAATGGGTCTTGCCAATTGGTGGTGGTTTGCATGGTGGCGGCAAAATTTTGCGCTAAGTGTTTATCGGCTTTGCGACGCAATGGGCCAATTAGCGATGACCGTAATTTAGGATCAGCCAACATCGGAAACAGCTTACGCGAACCGCCAAAATCTTTAAATGCTTCGTCCGCCCACGTGCGAAGAGTGGCTGAAGATGGCCTATTAACAGCCATCTCCGCGCTATCAATTTTGATATAAGTAGCGTGTTCGCGCTTCATTTCGTCTTGCACAATGCGCGACTGCTGGTTGATGTCGGCCAACACTTCAAACACCGCCGCACGGCCAGCATACAAGCGACCTACCAAGCCAGTCCACACATTATTGCCTTTTGAATCAACACCTTTTTTCTCACCCAAAAAGGCAGAAATTTCGTTTAGCAAACGCACGGTTTCATCCGCTGCTTTGGCACGAATGTGGAATTTTAGGTAGTTGCCAATTTCAAGTTTTAGCTGGTTTAAAACTTCACGTGCCTGCTTATCTTTATTAGAAAAAATCGCGCTGCCTTTGGTTTCTTCCAAGTTGCCCAGCAGACGTTCTACTTCATACGTGCGCAGCGCGTCGCGCAGGGCTGCGTAGCGCTCCACGTTTTGCGCCACCATGCGGGCAACGCCCGTAGCGTTGTTATCGAGCTTGTCTTTAATTAGCTCTACTAGCGACAGCACGTATTCCAAACCACCAAATTCTTTATTGTCTAAATAGCTATAAAGTTGGGTTTCAACATCGCCTTGAATTTTTTTCGATACCACCGCGCGTTGGCGCGTGACCCGATCTTCGGTGGTGTCGGCACTCGAATCTTGATCGCGCACCGCATCGCGTTCAAGCTGCTTAATTACGGTGCGTACCTGTGCAGGCCAATCGGCGCGGTCAAGGGTGACGGCGATCGATTCCATCTGCGCATCTACCTTCTGCTGTAGCCCCGCCAATAGCGAGCCTTGGGCATCACCCAGTAAGGTTTCAACCAATCCTACTTCTAAAAATTCGGTGGCGGTAAGCTTGGCATCTACCTTGGCTGAAAACTGCGGAAAATCATTGAAGGCGACTGTTTTTAAGCCCATATTATTGGCCATAAATTCGTCGCGCTGTTTGTCGGAGGCGCGATTGCTCGCATCCTCACCACCAACGCCAAAGAAGGCTTTAAGCATATCGCCCGCCCACTGATACGAACGTAAATCTTCGCGTGCAGATTGCTGCGTATCAAGGGTAGCTTGGCCAAAAGCCGAATAGCCTTTGTGGAACATCAGCTTCATTTCGCCAAAGCGGCTTTCTGGCACCGGCGGGCTAAAGGGCGAAATTTTATGCTGACGCTGGTTCACTGCAATAGAGCGCTTTTTGCGCGCAAAATCAGCGGATGCGAAATCTTCAAACAGGGTATCGGCCACCATGTCGTACACGTCTTTAATATCCAACGTGTGTTGCTGTGCCATGTTGCCTGCATCAATTAAAAACACCTCGTCATACGGCTTTGCGGCCAAGCGCACATCACCTTCAAACTCATCCCAACGCTTTACAAAATCCACGCCACCGCGCATGCAAGATTCAAGCTCCATCAAGCTGGCGTAGGCGTTGGCTTCAGTCCGGTCTTTGTTAGCACCAGCAAAGCCAGTGGGCAAAAATACATATAGCTCTGTCTCGCTCGCGCTTAACACGTCGCTGGCTTGCTTCTTCGCCAACCAGCCCATATCCAGAAACGACCCACCGCCGGTGCCACCCGCAATCGAGCCAACAACAACGATGCGAAACTTGGCCGAATCAAGCTCTAGGCCAAGTTTTTGCAGCTGGTCTTCTTTCGATAATCCGGCTTTAAGCGATGTTAATTTATTACGAATTTTGTTCCGCACTTTTTCGTACTTGTCGAAAAAATAAAGCCGCGCTACACCGCGAATTTGCCCTGCCCCTTTGGCAGGATCAATACCTAGTTCGCGGATTTTTTTGGGCGTTAATGGTGACCATGATGAGATGTGCGGAAACCGCGCTAAATCATCGTCTGATTCGCTATAGCGGCCAATATCGAAGTTTTCGACAATGCGTTCTTCATCGCTAAATTTTACTAGCTCATGCAAGGGATCAGAACTAGTTTTGCCGGACTCAACGATTGCGCCTTGGTCTAAATCAAAATGCATAAACTGCGCCACCGGAAACTCCGGCAGCGCCTCTACCCGCACCGGTTGCGCTTGGCCCCACGTTGCGCTCAAGATGCGACGGCGCACGCGAAGCAACACTTCCATGCCGGTGCCGCCCACGGCGATAAATAAGGTGGGACGCAGCTTGACGGTTTGTTCTTGTTTTTTGGTGTCAGCGGCGAGCGGGTTTTTGGTTTCAGACATTTTAATTTTTCCTTAAATGCAACGGCAGTATTGGTAGGTGCGGAGAGTTTATTTGCGTGAATTGAGGATCATTAAAATCAATGCCACTAACGCGATAAACATCAACGGGCCTACATACAATAAATTTAAAAATTTCGCCTGATTGACGATGCCCAGCATGGCGGCAGTAGCCAAGCTGCTTAATAATATAAACAGCCACCAACCCGCGCCGTTTGCTCGGCTTGGGCTATTTTTGCGCGACACTAAAAAGTCGGAATACGCTTTTTTCGCGAAGAAAAACGCGATAAATAACACTACCAAAACACCCGCGCCAATGGCCATATCGCGTGACGAAGTATCAGGCCGCACATCGCCGCCAATTTGAATTAGCGGTGGGTTGCTAGCGGGGGCAGTTGTGGTTGTGGTTGCGGTTGGCGCAGTTGGTGTACTTGGTGTGGCGGTAGATGGCGGCACCTTTGCCGGCGTATCAGTAGGCGTGGTTTTAGGGTTACCCAATTGGCCGGTGCCTTCCTTTGGTGGGGGAAGTCTAAAACCTGAATTTTTATTGGCTGACATTTTTGTTTTCCTATTGTCTTTAAAAAGTTATTTAATGCTGATGGTGTGGCCGGGTAGGGTTTCAACAATACTCGTGCTAAATAAACCGCGCTTTACCACGCCTAATTTTTCGCCTGCCGCGTTCTGAATTACAGCCTGTTTAAACCTACCAAGCGGAATTTTTTGGGTATTGCCATCGGCTAAAATTTCTATGCGAGACGGCTTACCCATCATGCTTAGCGCCGCAGCCAACGCGCCGAGCAGCAATAAGCTTAAGCCAATAATCACCAGTAGCGGCCAAATTGGATAGCTTATCCGAAGCGCCACTGGAATGCTGACGTTTGATTGTTTTACCGTCGGCGGAAAAAACACTTCTGACAAGGGATCCTGCGGAAAGGTATCGGCCAAGCGCTTGGTAAATGCGGGGCTCACGGCCAAGGTTTGGTCGCGCACTTCAATATCAATGGCGGCCGCCCGCGTAATCGCGTTGCCCATCAACGCCAAGGACGACGGTGCCCATTTGCTGGGAATAGTGGTAGTGGGTAGCGCAATATCAAATTCAACTATTTGTGTTTGCGCGGGGTTAAAGTTGTTGAGCTTTGCAGGCTTAGCATCTACTGCATAACTCCACCCTTCACCTCGGAGCTGCCCGTAAATAGTGCCTTGGCGGATGGTATAGGGATAAAAGCGGTTCTCAATTTTAGTGCGTAACCGTATTTGGTTAAACGTTGATGCATCAAAACGCGCATCCACATCAAGCACAATTGTACCGGTGGTTTTATCGGTCGATACGGTTACGCCTTCGCTACCCACTACGGCCTCAGCCGTGAGTTTTAAGCTATCTTGGTCTAGCGGTTTTAGGCGTGCGGGCGCGTCGGTAAGTACGCGGGCGATGGTGCCGTTGTCTAGTAAATTTTGTAGTGCCGTGTCCGCTGCCCGGCCATAGGCCAAGGCGTACACCATAAGGCCAGAGGCTGCATATAGCTTTCCTTGCACCGGCATTTTTAGCGGGAAGGCGAGGGTGCGGGTGATAGATGCATCGGTGTGCAACAGCTCGTAAAATTCACGGTTTTTGGTAGCCGTTTCAGGGCTATTGTTGGGGCTATTTTTGTTGTTGGTAAAAATCCAAATAATGCCTGATTCGGTGCGAAAGCCTTGGGTAATCACCGCCGTTACCGCTTCTTGAAAATCGGTATCGGCCAGCGCGCCATTGGCTTTTTTAGCCAATTGAATATTATCTACTGCAGCATCCAAGCTATTGCCTGCCGTTATTTTGCTAATTTTGGGCGAGGCATTGTTGGGGCTAGATTGGTTAAACGCTGCTACCAATAATGGTGCATTGGCGTCGCTCACAGCATTGGCAAACGCTTTTACCAGTGGTTTTAATTGCGATTGTTTATCCACATAAAACGGTTCCATCCAGCCAGAATTTTGTACTAAAAACGCTTGCGGAACGGCACTAAAGCTTGCTGTAGCGTTGAACAATAATAGGCTGAAGATGCCCACGACCCGAAGGTAGCCCCCTCGCGGGGCAAATAGGGCGTCTACAGCACAGGTGTAAATAGGTTTTTTCATCATAACTCGAAGGATAAAATGTCGCGTAAATCGGGATGATAAAAATGTAGGTGGCCGTTGAACACAAACAAACGGGCGTCCCACGGGTTGCGAATAGCGATGCGGGCAAGGGTTTGACGGGTATCGCTAAACACTTCTAATTTTGCTGCTTTTTTAGCTGCTTGTGCGCCCACATCTTCCACCACATCGCTCAAGGCGCGGGTGTCTTCAACGGTGATGCCGATGATAATTTTGCGGGATTTTATTTCAAGTAACGGAAACACCACGTCATCCACACCCGCTTCATGCGCCTGCGTAGGAGCAACCCACGGCGGCTCGGTTAGCTGCAAATCCCAAGCAAAGCTTTTATAGCCGCAACACAAACGCGGCGCATCGCAATGCTGGTGTTCGGGCTCGCCCGTGCCTAAGCGCGTGTACACATAACGCTGCACTGCTGCGTCGAAAAACAGTTGCCAAAAACGCCCATCTTTTGCATAAAACGGTGTACCAAATTGCGCGGTGGGCGTTTTATGCGCATCCCACGGGGTGAAGGCAATTTGCGGTGTGGTGCCAGCGTTTTGATGCAGTATTAATTGGCCGAGAGGCAGTATCCACGTGGCACTCCGTTCGTCCGTTACGGGTAAGGTCACTGCTTGATCGAGCAGCGCTGGCCGCCCAGCAGGCAACGCTATTTGCGTGACAATACTAGGCTTTGGGCTGGCACTGACGCTAACCAAGGTGGCGTGTTTTGGCGCGTCGGCATCCGTTTGCACGGCTTCAGTTAAAAACCAAAAGGTTTTATCCAATTGTGCAGGCCCACTTAAACAGCGCCCCGTAGTTAGCATTTGCACCTGATAAGTGCGCGCCAAAATATTGAGCATGACGCAGGCAATGCCGTAGTCTGTTGGCACGAAAAAACAAGCGCTGCTATTTAGCGTGTCACCCCACATGCCCCACGCTTCGCGGCTGAGCGTGCAGGCGGGCAACATCATGCTGCTTGCTTGCGCGCCGCAGGCCACCCACGTGCTGGTGCCGGGCAACATTAGCCACAAGCTGCCTTTGCTCGGGTCAATCGCCACAACGCTTGGGTTATGTAGCCCTGCACGCGTGACAAAAAATTGAAACAGCCCATTGCTGGGTTCAGCGAGCTTGCGGCCTTCTTTGCCAAAATTGGCTGATGGTGCAAACTGCTGATGCGTAGCGCGTAAGCCCTTGGGCGTGGTCACGCTTTCGGTCTGCAATTCACCGTGCGGTGCTAGCCATGGCACATCTACCGCCATTTTTTGCCCAACGGAAAGCGGCTTGCCGGTGGTCGGTGAAAACTGAAACGTAGCCGGATAAAGTGGGCTGGTGCGCGCATCGCCTTCAAATTTTGCGCCACATAAAAATATGTATTCTTCACGCGATAGCGGTGGATTACGTTGGCTTAAATTAACGCCCGCAAAAGACTGCAGCCGATAGCCATTGCCATTTTCTGCGCGCACCCAAATTTGGTTGTTGATTTCCCATTGTTCGGGTGAGGGAGCGTTCACTGTTGGCGCAGATGTTGTGTTTGTCATGCTGTTTTATAGAGTAAAACGAAGGAATTTATGGTCAATTGCAGTCTACCGCAAACGGCTTGTTTAGCGCGGCTTTGCGCAGCATTTTGGGCTCGTTGTAATAATTTTGCAGCAAGTACCAATTTGCCAGCGCCACGCCTAAAGCTTTACGTTATCATTCGCTTATGCATTTCGATAACTTTTTACAACAATTCATTAACGGCCTAACGTTAGGCAGCGTTTATGCCGTAGTGGCCTTGGGCTACACCATGGTGTATGGCATTATTCAGCTCATCAATTTTGCCCACGGCGAAGTGGTGATGATAGGTGCCATGGTGTCGTTTACCGTCATTAATTTGCTGGCAAGCTCCGGCATGCCGCCGGTGTTAATCGTGCTTATCGGCACGCTGGTTGCAGTGCCTGCCTGCATGTTGGTGGGCTACAGCATTGAGCGCGTGGCCTACAAACCCTTACGCAACGCGCCGCGATTAGCGCCCCTTATTACCGCCATCGGCATCTCTATCGTGCTGCAATACACCGCCCTAATTATTTGGAGCCGCAATAACTTAGGCTTTCCGCAAATTATGAAGCTGCATATCTTCACTTTGGGATCAAACGATACCGCAGCGACCATCAGCAATGTGCAAATCGCCATCATCATCACGTCCCTAATTATGATGGGGCTATTGTTGATGCTGGTGTACAAAACCCGCATCGGTATTGCCATGCGCGCCACGTCGCAAAACCCCAGCGTGGCAGGCTTAATGGGCATCAACGTCAATGGCGTTATCTCATTTACGTTTATGACGGGCGCGGCACTGGGTGCCATTGCAGGCGTAATGGTCGGAACGTATTACGGAATAGCCCATTACCAAATGGGCTTTTTATTGGGCTTAAAAGCTTTCTCGGCGGCCGTGTTAGGCGGCATTGGCAACTTGGCTGGTGCAGTGTTGGGCGGGATTTTAATTGGCTTAATCGAATCATTTGGCGCAGGCTATATGGGCGAAATAACCAATGTGTGCGTGCTAGATCGCTATCTGCCCGGCTTTGCGAATTTATGTGCGGCCGATGCAAATTCAAGCATATTTGGCAGCAACTACAAAGACGTTTATGCCTTCATTGTGCTAATTTTAGTGCTGGTGTTTAGGCCGTCAGGGTTGTTGGGCGAACGTGTAGGAGATCGCGCATGAACTTTTCTGCTCTGTCATTTTCACGCAAAAATAATCCACAAAAATTTTGGATTGGCATCGCGCTAATTGCAGTTGCCTTGATCGCGCTGCCGTTTGTGCTGGCGCTGCAAGGCACGGCATGGGTGCGCATTATTAACTTAGCTTTGGTGTACGTCATGCTATCGCTGGGCCTAAATATTGTGGTGGGTTTTGCGGGGTTGTTAGACCTTGGCTATGTGGCGTTTTATGCTGTAGGTGCCTATATTTACGCCCTCTTGGCCTCGCCGCACTTTGGGCTGCATTTACCGTTTTGGGTTATTTTGCCCATCGGTGCGTTGGTCGCCTGCCTGTTTGGCGTGATGTTGGGCGCGCCCACACTAAAACTGCGAGGCGATTATTTAGCCATCGTCACGCTTGGCTTTGGCGAAATTATTCGGATATTTATGAATAATTTATCCGAGCCAATCAACATCACCAACGGCCCAAAAGGTTTAATTAGTATTGACCCCATCAAAGTAGGTGGAATAAATTTTGGCGACAGCACCCGCATTGGCGATTATGTGTTGGCAGGCCCAATAAAATATTATTTTTTACTGCTCATCATTTTAACGGTGGTTATCGCCATCAATGTACGGCTACAAAATTCGCGCATCGGCCGCGCATGGGAAGCTATTCGTGAAGATGAAGTAGCAGCCAGAGCCATGGGCATCAACACCACGCGTATGAAGCTGTTGGCGTTTGCCATGGGTGCATCATTTGGCGGTGTGGCCGGTGGCATTTTTGCGGCTATTCAAGGCTTCATCAGTCCAGAGAGTTTTAACCTAAATGAATCCGTGATGATTTTAGCCATGGTGGTGCTGGGTGGCATGGGCAATATTTGGGGCGTGGTGTTAGGCGCGGTGCTAATTTCGCTGGTGCCAGAAATGCTGCGCTACGCGGTAGAGCCCGCGCAGCACGCGCTATTTGGTCGCGCTATTATTGATTCTGATGTGCTGCGCATGTTGCTATTTGGTTTAGCCATGGTCGCGATGATGCTGTATCGGCCTGCGGGTTTGCTGCCATCTAGTGTACGCAAGCGTGAGTTTGCAAGTGCTATCGACACGCCTAAAGTGTCCAAAGCGGCATGAGCGCGCCGCTGCTTGAAATTGAAGGCATCACCAAGCGCTTTGGCGGCTTAACGGCGTTGTCCAATGTGAGCTTCACCATTCAGAAAGGCGCTATTTACGGGCTTATCGGGCCTAATGGCGCGGGCAAAACCACCTTGTTTAATGTGCTAACGGGCTTATACAAACACGACGAGGGTGTGTTTAAGTTTAAGGGCCAACCGCTGCAAGGTGGCTCACCGGATAAAATCGCCGAGGCAGGCATTGCCCGTACGTTTCAAAATATTCGGCTATTCCCCAATTTATCTGCGATTGAAAACGTGATGATCGGCCGCCACGTGCGCACCAAAGCGGGCGTGTTTGGCGCGGTGTTTCGCACTAAAAGCACAAGGCGCGAAGAAGCCGAAATTCAAGCCCGCGCGCATGAATTGTTAGGCTTTATCGGCCTTGATAAAAGTGCCGAAATGCTCGCTAAAAATATGAGCTACGGCGATCAGCGTCGCCTAGAAATTGCCCGTGCGCTGGCGACTGACCCAACTATTTTGGCGCTCGATGAGCCCGCAGCGGGTATGAACGCCACTGAAAAAGTAAGCCTCAGAGCCTTGCTAGAAAAAATTCGCGCGCAAGATATTACCGTGCTGCTAATTGAGCACGATGTAAAGCTAATGATGGGCCTGTGCGACCGTATTGCGGTGCTGGATTATGGCGTAAAAATTGCTGAAGGCGTGCCGGCCGATGTACAGCGTGACCCAGTGGTAATTAACGCCTATTTGGGCGCGGGCACGGTGGCTGTGCCGACGAAAGAAGTCGCATGACCGCACCGCTATTAAAAGTGGAATCGCTAGAAGTAGCCTACGGCGGTATTCGCGCAGTAAAAGGCATTAGCTTTGAAGTGCAAGAACGCGAGCTGGTGTGCTTAATAGGTGCTAACGGTGCGGGCAAAAGCACCACACTAAAAGCACTAAGCGGATTAGTCGCACCAAAGTCCGGCCAAGTAATTTATGCAGGCGAAAATATCGCAGGCCAGCCGTCGCACAAAATAGCGAAGTCTGGCTTACGTTTGGTTCCAGAAGGGCGCGGTGTTTTCCCAGTGCTCACTATCGAAGAAAACCTCGCTATGGGCGCATACACTAGAGGCGACCACGCGCAAATAGCGGTCGATATTGAGCGCATGTTTACACTATTCCCCCGCCTAAAAGAACGCCGCAAACAAACCGCAGGCACGCTATCCGGCGGCGAGCAACAAATGCTCGCCATAGGCCGCGCGCTAATGGGCCAACCAAAATTATTGCTGCTGGACGAGCCATCCATGGGGCTTGCGCCAATCATGGTCGCAAAAATTTTTGAAGTCGTGCAGCAAGTATCACGCGACGGCGTTACGGTATTGCTCATCGAGCAAAACGCCAAACTCGCCCTAGAAATAAGCCATCGCGGCTACGTGATGGAAAGCGGCTTGATCACGCTGCAAGACGAAAGTGCGGCGCTGCTGAGCAACCCGAAAGTGCGGGAAGCGTATTTGGGCGAGTAACGCTGTTTGGGTATTTCGTACAAAGGTTAAATATCGGGTATCGTCATTCCAGCGGAGGCTGGAATCCAGTCCCTCCACCTTCACTTTAAGTATCTTATTGAAGCGAAAACCGAACGCTGAGGAGCCTAAAAAATGACCCTATCCCGAACCGATCTAGCTGAGTTAAAACGCGCCAAAAAGCTCCTTGAAAATCCCGGCTTAGCCGCCAAAATGTCGGCAGCTTTAGGCGCACCCATGGAGCGCACCATGCTCATGCTGCCAAAAGTCGTACAAACGGGCATCCACAAAGCCAGCGAAGCCGCGATGCTCAAAGCATTGGAAGTTGCGGTGGGTAGTTTAAGCGACACGCCAAAAAAGCCCGCGCAAAATCGCCTCCATAAATTCGCCGCAGCCGCAAGCGGCGCTATCGGCGGGGCTTTCGGGCTCATGGCGCTCAGCATCGAGCTACCAATTTCTACCACCATCATGCTACGGTCTATTGCCGACATCGCCAAAAGCGAAGGCGAAAACATCAACTACATCGACACCAAATTAGCCTGCTTAACCGTGTTCGCACTAGGCTCATCGAAAGTCAAAAACGACAATGCCGCAGAATCCGGCTACTTCGCCGCCCGCGCCGCCATGGCCGGTGCCGTGAGTGAAGCCGCCAAATACCTAGCGCAAAAAGGCTTCTCAAAAACCGGCGCCCCAGCGCTAGTGCGCCTAATTACGTTGATCGGCAGCCGCTTCGGCATTGTAGTAGGCGAAAAAGCCGCAGCACAAGCCATCCCAATAATCGGTGCCGCCGCCGGAGCCGTAATCAATACCTTATTTATCGGCCATTTTCAAGACATGGCACGTGGGCATTTTGTGGTGCGAAGACTAGAAAAAATTTATGGCGAGGAGCCGGTTCGGTTGGCTTATGAGGGGTTGTAGGTTTTGATAGGGGAGGGCTGAAGATGCCCTAAAATAGGATGTTCCCAATGATTTACTTGTGTTTAAAGCAACGTTAATTTTTCGAAAGCATAGTTCAATGACAAAAGTAGATCGTTTTGTGGACGTAGGCAAGCATCTTGGCCACTTTGCCGACGAAGTCTGGGTTCGTTGTGCGAATTGCGACTCACCAGGCGTTGCTCAGGCTACATTGTTGGGCTACAGGTGGAACGCCCGCTTTGAGTGCAACCACTGTTCAGTGGTGCTGAATTCAGCCGCGAGTGATTGGGTGGGTTCGGTTCGATTATACGGTCGCAGACCTTGCGGCTATTGCGGTCACCAATGGCTCACGCCGTCTCAGGAATTTTTAACGTCCCCCGTAGATCATCTGACGCAACTTTCTGCGGATTGCCCGACCTGCGAACGTCAGACGTTAGTACAGGTTGCGTTAATGCGCGTCGCGAGTATCGATCGCGACCCGCACTTTGGTCTTCCGCTGCGGTTCATAACTAACACCAGACATGGCACAGTTTGGGCATACAACTTAAAGCACTTGGACGAACTTTCGCGCTACGTCGGTGCTAAGCTGCGTGAGAGGCAGGGTGCGGGTAATGGCTCTATGTTTTCGCGGCTACCCAAATGGATGAAACTCGCCAAACACCGCGAAGAGATCGTCAAAGCGTTGGGTAAGCTTTCAGCGTTAGCCTAGGGCAAAACAATGGGGTTAATTTTCGACGTTGTTCATGGCTGCGAAATCCCTAGCCCGTGCCCGCCAATTAAACTTGTTGCTATTTCCTACTCCGCAACCGTATCTCGTCCCTCACCTTTTCCGCCACAAAATACCCATGCTTCTGCCACGCCGCAAACACCGGTTCCACGCTGTCGATATAGCCTTCGCGCTTTAACATCGCCACTAATGTGCCGCTGCCAATCACCGCTACTCGGAGCTGTTGCGCTACGCGCCTTGCGCGGCGTTCGTCAATTAGGGCTAGCAGTTGGTGTTGGTTTGCATAGGTTAGCACCGCTATTTCGCCCGTGCCTAAGCCTTGCGCAAGCGCGGCATCGAGCGACATAAATGTGGTGTGCGGAATGATTTCGAATGCTTCGCTGATGTGCAAATGCGCGATGATGGTTGCACCCGGCGCATAAGGGTCAGCTACGCATTCCTGCAACACGGCCTCCGGTACCGCAAGCCCACCCAGCATGGTTAGGCACTTTGGCAACAAGTCAGCAACCGCTAACGCAATAAGCGGCCCGGCGTCGGCCACAACGAGCTTGGCGCTCATGCCTTGGTGGTTGATTTTTTAACTGTGCGATTCGTTTTACCAACATTGCCAGCAAGTTTTTTTTGCAACGTATTTTCCAACGTAGCCAGCTCTGCATCAATCGCTGTCGCTTCATCCAACATGCTGTATCCCATCGCGCCCAAGTGTTGCAAATAGCGGGCGTAGGGCATACCCGCTAACTTTGCACCGGAAGCTACCGATAGCTCGCCTTGCAGCACCATTTTGTCAGCGAGCGCCACGCTCACGCCTGCTGCCAGCAATGCATCGTTAAACGGCAAAGCCACAAATAATGGTTTGCCGTGTTTGGATACGATTGAATATTCACCGTTCTCGGCGTTGCGCACTAGGTCGCCGGTATGTTCGCGTAAGTCGCGCACTGCGAAGCTTTCCATAAATTTCTCCTTAACCACAGTTTGCCATGTCTTTGCATTTTGTGCCATCAAATGATGGCACAATAATTTGTATTTGTAGCGCGGTGTCGGGCGTGCGGTGATTTGAAAAATTCAATAGCGTGGTTCTAGGCGTGTTAAATAATACCTGCGAAAGTCCTATTTTAGGGCGTCTGCGAGCATTTAATTGGCAATTCTTTGGCGTAGTGGTAAGCGAAAAAGCCGCCGCGGGTGGAGTAATCAACACCATTTACATCGGCCATCACCAAGACATGGCACGCGGGCATTTTGTGATGAGAAGGCTAGAAAAATTTATGGGGAAGAGCCGGTTCGGTTGGCGTATGAGGGGTTGTAGATTCGCTAAAAATAGGCTGGAGATAACCTAAAATAGGGCGTCTTCAGGGGTTAAGTGGGGCAAGTAGTGGTGATAAATCGATTTAACCTAGAAACGGCAGTTGGACGGATGTGAGTGTGCGAATTTGCGGCTTTCTAGCAAGGCGCGACGACGATGCAGGCTTCAC
>JAYUOW010000285.1:0-26698 GCA_043760555.1 Betaproteobacteria bacterium | reverse complement strand
GGCGATTTGCGTGACTTACTGCGCTTGTTGAAAATGGCGGTACTCGCGGCCTATGAAGCACCAGATTTACCCGTTTCAGATGCGTTGGTGGACTATGTTTTTGACGAATGGCGCAACGCCTATATTCCGATTGCGCAAGACACCCTAAAACGATTGGCGGCGGTACAAAAAAATAAACGGCCCGAGGTAAGCACGGACGACGAGTGGTTTCTAGTCATGAGTGACCTCGCCGAAAAACGCATCCTACTGTACAAAAATGGCACTGATTGGTACGACGTGCATCCATTGCTTCGCGAAGAAGTGGCAAAGCGATCACCGAGTGTTGCGCCAGTTAATAATTTACATTCATCCAACGCATGACCTTAGCCCTTTCTGGCTGGCGCAAATTAGCGCCGCTGCGTAAACAGCTAGAAGTCGTAAAAGGTTTTTTGTTTCTGCCAATTTTGGTTGAAGATGAAGCTGTTGCGGTGCATATCAGTGCAACGTTAAAGGAGATGTGGCGCGCGAAGGCATGGGTGTGGCGCGAAGTCGCATGGCCTACCGAAAGATTGGATGCCGCAGCCCCAGAATTGTTTCGGTCGCAATGGCTCAGAGGGTTTGACGCTGCGATTCAAAATGCGCAGCCCAACGATACGATTGGGCTCAATTTTTCAAGCACAGCACATCGTGATGCTGCGATGGAATTGATGCCGTGGATAAACATGCGTCGCGAATCAATGCGGATGGCTAATCTGCGTTGCCTATTGTATTGGCCAGAGGATTTGAAAGAAGTGTTGACGCGCGAAGCACCGGATTTATGGTCGATGCGTGCGATGAATCCGTACTTTTATGTTGAAGACGTAAAAATAGAAATCGATCCAACCGTTAGAATCCAATCTTTCGAATCAAATGCAAGCCCGCACAATGATTCTACTTCTACTATTCGGCACGACGAAGCCCCACAGAAACACAGTGGGAGTGCCGAGACTCCTGATGTGGTAATAATTGGGAAAGGAGTGGCGCTACATGCAATATTTCTGCGAATCGAAAACGAATTGAAAAATGGGCGTGCGCCTCTAGGTCTTCAGCTCGCACAGCATGCGTTGAAACGAGCGACGCGCGCCGCAAGAAAGAATCAGCCTGATGCTTTGCGTGATTTGGCTATGGCAAACAGCATGCTTGGCGACGCTCTGCGTGATTTGGGTAGATCAGAAGCGGCGCTGGAGATTTATTTTGATGGATTGGCGATAGCGCAGAAACTATTCAAAAGGGTAGGAGCTATTGCATCTACGCTAGAGCTTTTGTCCATATTAAACGACAAGCGTGGCGATGCGTTTCATGATTTACGTATGCAAAAACAGTCTTATCTTGCCTACCTTGACGGATTGAAGTTTGCTAAAGATTTGTCGGCTAAATTTGGTGGCACTCCGGCAGCGAAGCGCAATGTATCTGTGTCTCATCAAAACCTAGGCGATGCTTTGCTGCTGCTAAGACGCGCGAACGATGCGAGATTGGAATACATTGAGGCGTTACGCATCAGAGAGGAATTGCGCTTAATCTTTGGAGATATTGAGCCAATTTTACGAGATTTATCCACTATTCAAAGTAAACTTGGTGATGCGTTAGAAGCGCTAGACCGACTAGAAGAGGCTCGTTTTGCGTATTTTGAGGCGTTACACTTCGATGAAGCGCTGCGGCTGCTTTTAGGGGACACTCCAAGAATGATGCGTGATTTGTTGCTAACACACGTGAAGTTAGGGGATGTTCTGCTCAAGGTAAAAGACCTCAACGCTGCGAATAGCCAATACTTAGAAGCGCTGAAGCTCGCGGAATCCCTTCGGTTACAACTTGGGGATACACCGCAGTCTCTGCGGGATGTCTTTGTCGCCTATGAGCGTACGGCGTGTGTATTGTCAACACAAGGTAGGCTCAGCGAGGCGCTTGATCTGTTCTCGAAAATATTCAGCTTACTAAATGCGTATCGTACAACTTCAGGTGAGACGACTGCCGTGCTCCGAGACCTTGTCACTTTAAAAGTTCTTGTCGGCGATACGCTCGCTAAAATGAACCGAAGCGACGATGCGTGCACCGAATACGCGGCCAGCCTTGAATATAGCGCTTTACTTTGTAGAAAGGCCGGTGAGACGCCGGATATACTGACGAATATGCTAGTGGCTCACGACAGGCGGGGAGAGGCCTTAAGCATTCTAGGGCGTTACGCTGAGGCTCGTGCTGAATTTGAGCACGGACTCTCCGTTTGCAAAAATTTGCAAAAACAGCTTGGCGAGACCCAACAGGTGCTCCGCGATTCGGCCGCGCTTCATGAAAGCCTCGGCGACGTAATGAGGCATATGATCGATACGAATGCGGCGCTACACTGGATCGAGGCTCTGCGTTTGCGACAGCTTGTAAATTTTGAGTATGGGGAATCATTGGCGTCCTTGCTCGAATTGTCGGCGCCCCTCGAACGATTGGCGGGTGAAGGGGATGTCGAAGCTGTCGCAAAATACGCTGAAATTAAACAGCGTTTAATAAATGTAGCGCCGGATCATCCGCAGGTAGCACAATGGATTGCCGCCGATCATGCTAATCAATGAATAGACTTTAAAGCTCGAGTTAAGAAGTCGTCAAAGCTGCCCAGCCCATAAAGTATCGCGAAGTACAAAACCTTACGAATCTGGCGCAGCACTCCCCATTTGCGCGATAATGAAAGGTTATAAAGTCACCGAGCCTCCACCGCATGCCCCTTTTTGAGCCAAACAAAGATTTAATCGCGCAGCTATTTCAAACAGCTACCTTAAAAGCGTTTCCGCAATTAGCAGAAGCAACTGACGGTGCCGCACCCTTTAAAATCGAAGTCGAAAAGCCGAAGAACCCCGACCATGGCCACTTTGCGGTCAATAGCGCGTTGCAGTTGGCGAAGGTGTTGAAGCTGAAGCCGCGCGATGTGGCCGACGCTATTTTGGCGGCTTTACCGGCTATTGATGCCGATAGTATCTTGGCGCAAATGCCTGAAATTGCGGGGCCTGGGTTTATCAATATTCGGTTGAGCGCACATGCGCAAACCCGCGTCATTGCGGCCATTGCGGCTGCTGGCGATACCTTTGGCAAGAGCGCTGCGGGGGCCAACGAGCCGGTGATGGTGGAGTTTGTTTCGGCTAACCCTACTGGGCCTTTGCATGTAGGGCACGGGCGGGCTGCGGCTGTGGGCGATACCTTGGCGCGATTGCTGGAGTGGCAGGGCTTTGCGGTTACGCGGGAATTTTATTACAACGATGCTGGCGTGCAGATAGATACGCTAACCATTTCGGTGCAGGCGCGCTTGGCTGAGCGCTTGCTTAAAGCGGGCGAAGTGGCGGCACCCTTCCCTGAAAACGGCTATAAGGGCGATTATATTTGCGACATTGCAGCTGAATATGCAGCTAAATATGCAAACGATTTAGCTGGTGAGAATGCCGAGCAAGTGCGTGCCTTTGCGGTAGCGGCGCTGCGGCATGAGCAGGACCTAGACCTGCAGGCGTTCGGCGTTACGTTTGACCAGTTTTATTTAGAATCAAGTTTGTATAGCGATGGCTTGGTGGATAAAACCGTGGCGGGCTTAAAAGCTTCTGGTCACACCTATGAAGAGGGCGGCGCCACGTGGTTGCGCACCACTACTTTCGGTGATGATAAAGACCGGGTGATGCAAAAGTCTGACGGCACCTACACCTATTTTTTGCCGGATGTGGCTTATCACGTCACCAAATGGCAGCGTGGATTTAAGCGTGCCATTACCGAACTGGGTGCGGATCATCATGGTACGCTGGCGCGGGTGCGTGCTGGGCTACAAGCCCTAAATATGGGCATCGCCAGCGGCTATCCCGATTATGTATTGCATCAAATGATTACGGTCATGCGGGGCGGGGTGGAAGTAAAAATTTCTAAGCGCGCGGGAAGTTATGTGACGCTGCGCGATTTAATTGATGAAGTTGGACGGGACGCCACGCGGTATTTTTTCGTCATGCGCAAATCAGATTCGCAGCTTAATTTTGATATTGATTTAGCGAAAAGCAAAAGCGAAGAAAACCCAGTCTATTATGTGCAATATGCACACGCCCGTATCTGTCGTGTGCAAGAATTATTTGCTCAAAGTGGTGGTGCAGCAGATGGCTGGAAAGCCGCTAATTTAGGGCTTCTTCAGGCACCAGTTGAATCTGATTTATTGCGTTTATTGGCCGAGTTTCCAGAGCAATTAGCGATTGCCGCGCGCGAATTAGCACCGCATTTGGTGGCGGCGTATTTGTCAGAAGTAGCGGCAAAATTGCATAGCTATTACAATGCGGAAAAATTCTTAGTCGATGATACCGAATTGAAGTTGGCGCGTTTAGCCTTGATTGCTGCGACTAAGCAAGTGTTGCGCAATGGTTTGGATTGTTTGGGTGTTAGCGCACCCGAAAAAATGTAAATTGAAGACAGGATAAGCTAAGCAGATGAGTTCAAATACTGAAGGGCCGCGCACGACGCGCGCAACGAGTAAGCCGCAAGGCCGTGGGCTAAATCCGATGTTTATCGGTATCATCATCGGCCTATTGCTGGGCATGTTGATTGCCTTGTCGGTCGCCTATTTTGTGAGTAAAAACAGCGGTAGCGCCAATGTGACGGATAAGGTGAAGCAACCCGAGCCGCTTGCCAAGGCCGCGCCGCCATCGGGTGTGAGCACGCCCAGCCAGCGCGTGGTGCCACCAGTTGCAAAAGCGGGTGAAGCGCCTAAAGACGGGGCAAAGCCACGTTTTGAGTTTTATGATATTTTGCCTGGTGATAAGTCTAGCAACGCGACAAAAGCGCCCGCTACGCCAGTTACGCCAGCTGTAAGTGCTGCCCCTGTCGTCGCTGCTAAGCCAGCGGTTCAGTCAAGCGTGCCAGCCGTACCCACTGCGCCGCTAGGCCCGCTAAACGGCCGCCCTGTTGCGACGCCTGCTGCAAGCGAAGCGCCCGCCGCCGGCACCAACTATGCGTTGCAAGCTGGGGCGTTTCAAAACGAGTCAGATGCAGAGAGCTTAAAAGCGAGAATTGCCTTCGCCGGTTACGAGGCAACGGTGCGGCCTGTCAACTTGCCAGACAAGGGCACGTTATATCGGGTAAGGTTGGGCACTTATCGCAATATTGACGAAGTGAATCGGGTGCGTAATGCGCTGGCGCAAAATGGCATTACGGCCAGCGTCGTCAAAGTAGAATAGTTTAAAGCAGTCAATTTAGCAGCCATTTAAGCGGCCGCAAATGGCTTACCAGCAAACAACACAGCAAAGGATTTTTATGCGTTCGCAGCAATTGTCGAATAATCGTTTTGGCGGTGTAGTATCGCAATTTATGGTGCGATCCCTCGCGGCCATGTTAGTGATATTTGCTTTCGTGATGGCACCTAACGCTGCAACTGCGCAAGGCGCACCGGACGTTATGCGGCTTGACCCGCCGCAGCCCACGCCGGATAACGGTAAGGTCGAAATTATTGAGTTTTTCGCTTATGGTTGCGGTCATTGCGCCACGCTTGAGCCGCGCCTAAATGATTGGATTAAAACGCTCGGTCCTGAGATTAGCTTTCGTCGTGTGCCGGTAAGTGCTAACGGCTTTTCAATCCGTGGCGTGGATTCAGCGCCTATTTACTACACCCTAGAGGCGATGGGACTGTTACCTACACTGCACGACAAAGTATTCGCGGCATTGAATAACGAGGGCGAAGTGCTGGCCGACCCTAAAGTGCTGCGCGCGTGGCTGCAGAAAAATGGCGTTGATGCAGCTAAATATGACGCGATAGTAGCGTCGTTTAGTGTCGATGCAAAAGTGAAACAAGCCAGAAAACTGACGGGTGATTATCAATTGCGCTCAACGCCAACGCTAGCAGTCGGCGGGCGCTATAACGTTACGCAAGGGACAAACCCAAGTCCAGCACTGTTTTTTGCCAAGGTTGAAGAATTGGCAGCACAGTTAAGTGCGTCTAAAAAAGTTGGTAAGTAGTGCTGTAGATGCCCTAAAATAGGGTGTCTTCAGCCTGTTTTATTAAAAAACTTGTTGTTAACGCGGCAAGTTAAAATTTACTAAAGGATCAAGTTCATGTTGTTAAAATTAAAATCGTTTGTGCAAGCACTTCGTACGCCGTTAATCGCCGCCGCTTTCAGCAGCATGATTGTTGCCATGCCTGCCGCCGCGCAGTTTAAGCTCGGTACTGACTATCGATTGATTGATCCACCGCAAGCGACGTCGGACGACACTAAAATTGAAGTGCTCGAATTTTTTGCCTATGGTTGTGGTGCCTGTGCCGCACTGGAGCCAAAGCTTGAGCAATGGGCGAAGCGCCAGCCAGCGGATGTGGTGTTTCGTCGCGTGCCGGCTGCGATTCCAAATTTCAACTTACGAGGCATTAACAACGCGCCCTTGTTCTACACCCTAGAAGTGATGGGGCTGGTTTCTAAATTGCACGAAAAAGTATTTGAAGCCGCAAATCGCGACGGCGTAATTTTGGCCAGCGCGTCCGATCAAAATAAGTGGTTAGCAAAACAAGGTGTGGATACCAAAGTTTTTGAAGCCACCCAAAAATCATTCACTGTTGATGCAAAAATTAAAGGTGCTGTGAAGCTTGCTGAACAGTACAAAATCAGCTCGACACCCACCATTGTTGTGGGTGGAAAATTCATTACATCGCAAACGCAAGGACCGGAGCATTTTATGGCTGTTGTAGACAGTCTAATTGCCCAAGTGCGCTCTTCCATGAAGAAGCCCGTATCTAGTGCGCCTGCAGTTGTTCCGCTCGCCGCAGGTGCCGTCGCTGTTGGTGCTGCAGCAGCTGCAACGAAAGCCGTGGTAAAACCTAAAGTAGTGACGCCAAAAGTAGTTGCTAAGCCTGCTGTAGCGACGCAATAAATAGCGCGCAGTTTTAATCCAGTTTGAAAACCGTCTTCATCACGGGCGCATCAAGCGGCATCGGTGCGTCCTTGGCGCGGCACTACGCCAGCCAAGGCGTACAGCTAGGCCTTACCGCGCGTCGCGCGGATTTGCTGGATGAAGTGGCGAAGTCCATCGCGCAAATGGGTGCGCCCCCCCCGCGTGTGTATGCCTGCGATGTGCGTGACGTGCCAGCACTCAAAGCCGCTGCCGCTGATTTTTGCCAAGCCTTTGGCGCGCCCGATATTGTGATTGCCAATGCGGGTGTGTCCAAAGGCACGCTGACTTCTGAGGGCGATGATCTCACCGTATTTCAAGATGTATTCAACATCAATGTGATGGGCATGGTTAATACCTTTCACGTTTTTGTGGCTGCGATGACCGCGCGCAAAACTGGCACCTTGGTCGGCATTGCCAGTGTGGCAGGGTTTCGCGGCATTCCCGGCGGCGGCGCGTATTCGGCATCGAAAGCAGCGTGCATTCGCTATTGCGAATCATTGCGCGTGGAGCTTCGTCCAACAGGCGTGAGTGTGGTGACGATTTGCCCGGGCTACATCCGCACGCCGATGACGGCAGTGAACAAATTCAAAATGCCGTTTTTAATTGATGTTGACGAAGCCGTGATTCGCTTCGCACGCGCCATCGATGCCAAAACAAGTTTTACGGTAATTCCGTGGACAATGGGCGTAGCCGCTCGCGTATTGCGGGTAATTCCTAATTGGCTTTACGATTTAATTTTTAGCAAAATGCCCCGCAAGCCACGCTAAAGAAATGGCTGTAGAGCGCCTAAAATAGGGCGTCTTCAGGCAATAAAATTGCTGCAAGTTGTTAGTTTGCTGTACCAAACGCGCCTCAGACAACGAGAATAAAATGACTAACTCCGCCCCCGCCCCCACCGCGTACTATGCCGAAGTTGATGGCATCGCCATCATCACACTCGACGGCGCACCGATTAACAGCATGGGCTTGGCCACAAGACGCGCCATGATGGCGGGCTTTGAGCGCGCGCGCGACAGCGTTAATGTGCACGCCGTGATCGTAACCGGTGCCAATGGCGTGTTTACTGGTGGCGCGGACATTAAAGAGTTTGGCTTGCCCACGGGGTTGCAGTGGCCTAATTTGTTGGACTTCATTACGTTTTTTGAAGGCAGCGCCAAGCCCGTCATTAGCGCCATTAATGGTGTGTGCATGGGCGGCGGCTTGGAAATTTCGCTGGCTTGCCATTATCGCGTTGCCACGGCGAAGGCGTTAATCGGCCTGCCAGAGGTTTTAATCGGCATCTTGCCAGGTGCGGGTGGAACGCAGCGTTTGCCACGCTTAAGCGGCGCTGCCGTGGCCCTAGATATGATTTGTAGCGGCAAGCCCAAGCCTGCGCCGTGGCTCAAAGCTAATACCCGAGTGCTCGACGCGGTATTTGAATCGCGTGATGCCGCGTTTTTGCAAGATGCCGTGGCGTTTGCAAAGGCGCAAATTAGCAACGCGAGCCATCCGCGTGTTTGCGATGTGGCGATGGCGTTGAGCGCGGACGATGCCGTGCTAATTGCCACCGCGCGTGAGAAAGCATTGAATGACGCCGCACACTATCCAGCCGTTGCCGCCTGTGTGGACGCAATTGAAGCCGCGCACCTACTGCCCATTGATGCTGGATTAAAAAAAGAATTTGCGTTGTTTAACGACTTACTGGGCACGCCCGAAAGTGCCGCATTACGGCACGCTTTTTTTGCTGAGCGCGCTGCCGGAAAAGTGCTGAAGATGCCCGATAATAGGGCGTCTTCAGGGTATATCCGCAGCATCAATAAGGTGGGAATTTTGGGTGCGGGCACAATGGGTTGCGGTATTGCGGTTAATTTTTTAGATGTGGGGTTTGTCGTTACGTTGGTTGAAACATCGGACACCGCCTTACAGCGCGGCGTTGCAAATATCGCCAAAACGATTCAATCACAAGCCGATAAAGGCCGTATCACTGCCGCACAAGCCGCACAAAAAATCGCTAACTTAAAGCCGCAATTGCAGCTAGCGGCATTGGCGGAAATGGATTTAGTGGTCGAAGCCGTGTTCGAAGATTTTGCGGTAAAAAGTGACGTGTTCAAAGCGCTAGACGCCGTCTTGAAACCCAGCGCAATATTGGCTAGCAACACCTCTACGCTTGATCTTGATGCGCTAGCCGCGTTAACCAATCGGCCGCAAGACGTTATCGGCCTACACTTTTTTAGCCCAGCGAACATCATGCGTCTGCTCGAAATTGTGCGCGGCAAACACACTGCGGCGGACGTGCTCAACACTGCTATGGCCTTGGCAAAACGCTTGGGCAAAGTTGGTGTGGTATCAGGTGTATGCGATGGTTTTATCGGCAACAGAATGATCGAGCAATATTTGCGCCAAGCCCTGTTTTTGCTGGAAGAGGGCGCTAGCGTTGCGCAAATTGATGGTGCAATGGAGCGCTTCGGTTGGGCGATGGGGCCGTTCAGAATGGCTGATTTAGCGGGCAACGATATTGGCTGGGCGATACGTAAGCGCCGCTATGTGCAATACCCGAATATGCGCTATTCAAAAATCGGCGATAAGCTCTGTGAGCAAGGCCGCTTCGGGCAAAAAACGAATGCGGGTTGGTACGATTACGCACCGGGCGAGCGCAGTGCTAAGCCGTCGGAAGCCGTTGCGGCCTTGCTGGTGCAGCATCGCTTGAGCATTGGCTTGGCGAACCGCACAATTAAAGATACCGAGATTGTCGGGCGTTTGATGTTTGCGTTGTTGAACGAGGGTGCTGCGATTGTGCGCGAAGGTATTGCGGCTCGTGCGTCTGATATTGATGTGGTGTATTTAACCGGTTACGGCTTTCCGCGTTTTCGGGGTGGACCGATGTTTTATGGTCAGCAATTCGGCAGTCAAAACGCGATTGCTGCGATGCAGGGCTTTGCAAAATTACCGAATGCGGATGAAGCGTTTTGGCAGCCCGATACGTGGTTATTGGCTGCAGCGAACAATTTAGAGGGCTAATAATGTTCAACTTTTACGATCAAAATATGCCTGAAGATGTCCTATTAACGGGCTTCTTCAGGCAATGTGTAGCGTCATGAGCGTGCCGCGCAATCTAATCGCGTCCGAACGCGACATCGCTTTTTTGCTCTATGAATGGTTAGATGTCGCCGCCTTGTGCGCTCGCCCGCGCTTCGCTGATCACAGCCGCGAAACCTTCGATGCAGTGTTAGAAACGGCAGCAAGCCTAGCCACAGAAGCCTTCGCGCCGCACAACAAAAAAAGCGATGCCAACGAACCGTATGTTGAAAACGATGCGGTCGTACAAATACCGGAAATTAAAGCGGCACTCGACCAATTTATCGCGCTCGGTTTTATCGCTGCTGGCCAAGACGAGGCGCTGGGCGGCATGCAGCTGCCGAAGGTAGTTGAAAACGCGATGATGAGCTGGTTTATGGCGGCGAACGTCGCCACATCTGCCTATGCGTTTTTAACCATCGGCAATGCCAACTTAATCTGTGCGCACGGAAGCCCAGCGCAGATCGAAACCTTCGCCAAGCCCCTATTGGCGGGGCGCTTCTTCGGTACCATGTGTTTATCAGAGCCTCAAGCAGGTTCCAGTTTGGCAGATGTTCAAACCCGTGCTGTCGTTGATGCTTCGTTGCCCTACGGCGGCGAGCTTGGTCAAAGCTATCGGCTCACTGGCAACAAAATGTGGATTTCGGGTGGCGACCATGCGCTGTCAGAAAACATCGTGCATTTAGTATTGGCAAAAATTCCGCAGGCCGATGGCAGCTTGCCTGCAGGTGCTAAAGGCATTTCGCTATTTATTGTGCCGAAATTTTTAGTGAATGATAATGGCACGTTGGGTGCGCGCAACGATGTGGTGCTGGCTGGCTTAAACCATAAAATGGGCTATCGCGGCACCACCAATTGCCTGCTAAATTTTGGTGAAGGTAAGTTCACGCCGCATGGTGCTGCAGGTGCCGTGGGCTTTCTGGTGGGCGAGGCTGGGCGCGGCTTGCAGGCGATGTTTCATATGATGAATGAAGCGCGCATTGGCGTGGGTTTAGGCGCGACGATGTTGGGCTATACCGGCTATTTACATTCGCTTGAATATGCGCGCCAACGTAAACAAGGCCGTGCGATTGATAATAAAAATCCAGCCGCAGCGCCAGTTGCCATCATTGAACATGCTGACATAAAGCGCATGTTGCTAGCGCAAAAAGCCTATGCCGAAGGGGCGTTGGCGTTAAATTTGTATTGCGCTAAATTGGTTGACCAAGAAAAAACCGCACCCGATGCGACAGCCCGTGCTGATGCCACGCTGTTGCTCGATATGCTCACGCCCATCGCTAAAAGCTGGCCCTCGCAATGGTGCTTGCATGCAAACTATTTAGCCATTCAAGTACACGGCGGCTATGGCTACACGCGTGATTACAATGTGGAACAGTTTTACCGCGATAATCGCCTAAACCCAATCCACGAAGGCACGCACGGCGTGCAAGGCCTAGACTTGCTAGGGCGCAAAGTGTGGATGCAAGATGGCGCAGGATTAGCGTTGCTGGTGCAAGTGTGGCGTGCGACCATTGCGTCTTGTAATGCCTTGGAGACGCCCTATTTACGGGCATCTTCAGCTATTTTTGAAGAGGCAATTAGTGATCTATTGCGCACCACAACGGCGTTACGCGAAGCCAATGATGCGACAGTCATGCTGGCCAACGCGTCGCTTTATTTAGAAGCGTTTGGGCATATTTCCTTGGCGTGGATATGGCTTGAGCAGGCGGTTGTCGCTACAAAAACAGTGTCGCAAATTGATGCGGATAAACAATTTTACGCTGGCAAACAACAAGCCTGTGCGTACTTTTTTCAGCATGAATTGCCCCATGCGAGAACGCAGCTGGCGTTGCTGGCCTCACTGGATTGCACCGCACTTGACATGCAGCAAGATTGGTTTTAAAAATAGCCATGGAAAAAATCCCACTTTCAATCGTAATCATCACTAAAAACGCCGCCAGCCAACTTGGCGCTTGTTTGGAAAGCGGACGTTTTGCCGATGAAGTGGTCGTGATAGATTCAGGTTCTGAAGATGGCACTGTGGCGCTCGCGCAAGCCGCAGGCGCGCGGGTGATTGCGCACGCGTGGCTAGGGTTTGGACGGCAAAAGCAGTTCGCCGTTAACGCGGCCAAACATGATTGGGTGCTGTGTTTGGATGCGGATGAAAGAGTCACCCCTAGCTTGGAAGCCAGTATTGTCGCGGCTTTCCAGGCGATGCTTTACGATAGCCCAACGCAATTTGCGTGGCGCATGCCGCGTCGCAATAGTTTTTTAGGCCGTTGGTTAAAGCACGGCGAAGGCTATCCCGATTATTCCTTGCGACTATTTAATCGCAACCATGCCGCATGGAGCAACGATGAAGTGCACGAAACAGTCATCACCACCTCATCAATCGGCACTTTAAAAGGCGATTTATTGCATGATTCCGCTGAAACCGTGGAAGCCTATTTAGCGAAACAAAATCGCTACTCCAGCTTGCACGCGCAGGCACTTTACGACCAAGGTGTGCGGGTAGGTTACGGTAAATTGTTGCTGAGCCCATTTGCGCGCTTTGTGAAATTTTATTTTTTGCGTTTGGGTTTTTTAGACGGCGGCGCGGGGTTTGCGCATATCGTTATCGGCTGTTTTGCGGCGTTTTCAAAATACGCCAAGCTCATAGAATTGAGTCGAAAGTCGTAGCGGCACGTTAGTCCGCGCCAGAACGGTGTGTGGTATGGAAAATTACTACCAGTTACACCTCTTTCATGGTTCCAAACCACTGAATCTGTTAAAATCGAGGGTTGTTTTTAGGTAAATTGCCCGCGATGTGAATGAGTGCAAACTTAAATTGCGTGGCAAACGGCCTTAAATGGCAATGTAACTCCCTGATTTTGAAAGATATAATATGATTATCGTTACCGGTGGTGCAGGATTTATTGGGTCAAACTTCATTCGCCAATGGTTGGCCGAAGAAAACGAACTTGTCCTTAATCTTGATAAATTAACCTACGCCGGTAATTTGAAGTCGCTTGAGGACGTCGCCAGCCATAAACACTACAAATTTGTAGAGGCTGACATCGGCGATCGTGCGCTCGTTCGTGCATTGCTAGCCGAACAAAAGCCGCGTTTGGTGGTGAATTTTGCAGCGGAAAGCCATGTTGATCGCTCCATTTTAGGCGCGGACGAATTTATTCAAACTAATATTGTCGGCACCTTCGGCTTGCTCGAAGAAGTGCGTGCTTATTGGGGTGCGCTTGAAGGTGCGGCTAAAGATGCATTTCGCTTTTTGCATGTTTCAACCGATGAGGTGTACGGTTCTTTGGGCATGGATGACGCCGCCTTTGCTGAAACCCACCCCTATGCCCCAAACAGCCCGTATTCAGCGTCTAAAGCGGCATCTGACCATTTAGTGCGCGCGTGTTTTCACACCTATCACATGCCGGTTTTAACCACGAATTGCTCAAACAATTACGGGCCTTACCACTTTCCAGAGAAGCTGATTCCACTGATGATTCAAAACGCGCTCGGCGGCAAAAATTTGCCGATTTATGGCGACGGCTTGAATGTGCGCGATTGGTTGTACGTAACGGATCATTGCACCGCAATTCGCGCTGTGTTATCGCGCGGTCGCTTGGGTGAAACCTATAATGTGGGTGGCCGAAATGAACGCACCAACATGGAAGTAATCAATACCATCATCGCGATTTTGGATGAACTTTCGCCTCGCGCGGACGGCGCAAGTTATGCAGTGCAAAAAACCTATGTAAAGGATCGTCCAGGCCATGACCGTCGCTATGCTATTGACGCAACAAAACTGGAAACCGAATTAGGCTGGCGCGCACAGGAAGATTTTGAAAGTGGCATCCGTAAAACCGTGCAATGGTATTTGGCTAACCAAGATTGGGTGGCCTCAATTACCAGTGGCGAATACCGGCAGTGGATGCAAAAGCAGTATGGCAAAGTAGCGTAAATAGTGTAGTACCCAAATATTTAAAAATCGGAAATTGTGATGAGTTCAGTAAACCGTAAAGGCATTATTTTGGCAGGCGGCAGCGGCACGCGCCTCTATCCGGTAACGCAAGTTGTGTCTAAACAATTGCTGCCTATTTACGATAAGCCGATGGTTTATTACCCGCTATCCACGCTGATGCTGGCGGGCATGCAAGACATTTTAATCATCTCCACGCCGCAAGATACGCCGCGCTTTCTAGAGCTGTTGGGTGATGGCGCAAAGTGGGGCCTAAATTTGCAATACGCGGTGCAGCCTAGCCCTGATGGTTTGGCGCAAGCCTTTCATATTGGGCGCGATTTTGTGGGCAATAATCCCTCAGCATTGGTGCTTGGCGATAATATTTTTTACGGCCATGATTTCTCGTTGCAGCTTGAGCGCGCCGATGTACGTACCAGCGGTGCGACGGTGTTTGCGTATCGCGTGCACGACCCTGAGCGTTATGGGGTTGCTGAATTTGACGATCAATTGCGCGTGTTGTCGCTAGAAGAAAAGCCGCTAAAACCTAAGTCGCATTATGCGGTGACGGGGCTGTATTTTTACGATACGCAAGTGTGCGATTTGGCGCGGGATTTAAAGCCGTCGCCGCGTGGTGAGTTAGAAATTACTGATTTGAATCGTCTTTACCTTGAAAAAGGCCAGCTTTCTTGCGAGTTGATGGGGCGCGGTATGGCGTGGCTCGATACGGGCACGCATGAGTCGCTGTTGGAAGCGTCGCAATATATTGCGACGCTGGAAAAGCGCCAAGGCTTAAAAATAGCTTGCCCTGAAGAAATCGCCTATCGCCGTGGTTGGATTAGTTCGGCTCAAGTGGAAGCGTTGGCAAAGCCGATGCTAAAAAATAGCTATGGCCAATATTTGATTCAAATGCTTAACGACAAGGTTTACTAATGAAGGTTGTTGATACGGCAATAGCTGACGTAAAAATCATTGAGCCTAGTGTGTTTGGTGACGCACGCGGTTGGTTTTACGAAAGCTTTAACGAAAAGAAATTTCGTGAGCTGGTTGGCGTGACCGACGCGTTTGTGCAAGACAATCACTCAAAAAGTGCTAAGGGCGTATTGCGCGGTTTGCACTACCAAATTCAAAGTGCACAGGGTAAGCTGGTACGCGTGATTGCTGGCGAAGTGTTTGATGTGGCCGTGGATATTCGGAAATCATCAGCTACATTTGGACAGCATGTAAGCGTGATTTTGAGTGCAGAAAATCAAAAAATGTTTTGGGTGCCAAAAGGCTTCGCGCATGGTTTTATGGCGCTTACCGAAGGTGCAGAATTTTTGTATAAAACCACCGATTATTGGGCTAAGCCACATGAGCGCTCGATCCGTTGGAATGATCCGGCGTTAGGTATTGACTGGCCGGTAAGCCTTGTTGGTAGCCCGTCTGTAAACGAAAAAGACCAAGCGGGTGCATTGCTTGCTGATGCGGAATTATTTGCATGAAGATTTTGATTACCGGTAAAAACGGGCAAATGGGCTATGAGCTCGCGCAGATATTTGCGAAGCCGGGCAACACTGTTTTTGCGCTCGACCGTGCGGCGATGGATTTATCTGACGTAAAGCAAATTCGCGAAGTTACGCGTGCGATAGCGCCAGATTTAATTTTGAATGCTGCGGCTTATACGGCAGTAGATTTAGCAGAAAAAGAATCATCATTAGCATTTGCAGTAAACGCTGATGCACCGGCAATTTTGGCCGAAGAAGCCAATCGTTTGGGTGCGCCGATTATTCATTATTCGACCGATTATGTGTTCGACGGCAATGGCACGCGTCCGTATCGGGAAACTGATGCTGTCGGCCCGACCAATGTATACGGGCACTCAAAGCTCAAGGGTGAAGAAGCAATTGCTGGCATTGCCAAACAACATTTAGTTTTGCGTGCGAGTTGGTTATACTCAAACAGACGCCATAATTTTTTGCTAACGATGTTGCGATTGGCGGCAGAGCGGGATTCATTATCCGTGGTGAACGATCAAATGGGCTCGCCTACTTGGGTGAGGCACGTATCAAGCACGACGCAAGCGTTGGTTGACTCAAATGCGGTGTTATTGGTGCCGAGCGGGGTGTACCATCTGACAGCGTCCGGCACTACCTCTTGGTATGGGTTTGCGGCGGCGATCATGGCAAAATCAAAGCCTACTGTAAAAGTATTGCCCATCGATAGCGCTGAATACCAAGCGCCCGCTAAGCGTCCCGCGTATTCTGTTTTGGATAACAGTAAAATAGAAGCGGTACTCAATCAAAAAATGAGTTTGTGGGAATCACAATTAGACGCTTGTTTAGCTGAGCGCAATGCCTTGGTTGCAAGTTAATTTTTAGTCTATTTCAAAATATTTAGGAACGGTATGGCTATCCAACTTTTTGTACCAAAATTTAGAATCGAAGAATGTCTCGCCGAAATTCGCGAATGCCTAGAAAAAGGCTGGACCGGTATGGGCTTTAAAACGGTGGCGTTTGAGGATGATTGGAAAAAATACACAGGTCTGCCAAGCGCACATTTTTTGAACTCGAATACCGTTGGTTTGCACCTAGCGGTAGAAGTTTATAAGCGTAAATTGGGCTGGGTTGATGGCGATGAAATCATCTGCACGCCGCTCACGTTTGTTTCGAGCAATCATGCGGTGCTCTATGCAAAATTAAAACCCGTGTTTGCCGACGTGGATACAAGCTTGTGTTTGGATCCCGCGGATGTACTAAAGAAAATTACGCCGAAAACGCGCGCCGTGATGTTTGTCGGCTTGGGCGGCAATGTGGGCAACTACGTTGAAGTGCTAAAAATTTGCCGCGAAAAAAACATCGTGATGATTTTGGACGCTGCCCATATGTCGGGCACGAGGGTGAACGGTAAGCATGTAGGCCACGATGCAGATGTAACCGTGTTTAGCTACCAAGCGGTG
The DNA here is from genome assembly GCA_043760555.1 of Betaproteobacteria bacterium. Taxonomy (GTDB): domain Bacteria; phylum Pseudomonadota; class Gammaproteobacteria; order Burkholderiales; family Usitatibacteraceae; genus JANMDR01. The sequence continues at coordinate 9,887 of JAYUOW010000285.1, read as the reverse complement.
AAAAATCTACCAACGGCAGATTCCGGAATGATTTGTTTTTCGGACGCCAAAGACGACGAGCTTGCACGTAAACTGACGTGGCTTGGCATCAATAAAGATACGTTTTCGCGCACCGCCGCACAAGGCGCATACAAGTGGATGTATGACGTGGAAGATGTCGGATTTAAATATCACGGCAATTCCATCATGGCCGCCATCGCGATTGTGCAGCTTAAATATCTGGATATCGATAACGCTTACCGTCGCCAAATAGCTGCATGGTATCGCGAAGGTTTTGCCAATGCGCCGCACGTCGGCACCGTGGCAATTGCCGAAGGCTGCGAATCGGCAACACACTTATTTCAAGTGCGGGTAAAAAATCGCGAAGCGGTGATGTTGGCGCTCAATCAACACGAAGTATTCCCGGGTGTGCATTATCGCGATAACACGGAGTACCGCATGTTTGCCTACGGTAAGGGAACTTGCCCGCACGCTCACCAAGCATCGAACGAAATTATTTCGCTGCCGCTGCACATGAATTTAACGCGGCATGATGTGATGCTGGTGGCGCAGCTGGTTAGTCAGTACGCGGCGACGTAGCTAATCCGCAACATGAAAGCGGTATTGTTTCCGGTTGAATTTGGCCAAGTAAAGCTGCGCTTACTGCAACCCGACGATCTGCCGTACACCCTAGCTTGGCGCAACGAAGGTGATGTGCGAAAGTGGTTTAAGTTTAGTGGTGTTGTTTCGTTGGAGCAGCATTTAGTGTGGTTTGAAAAGTACCAGTTGAAAGATGACGATTTTGTTTTTATGGCGCTTCACTCGCAAACCAATGAGCGCTTGGGTCAGCTAGCGATTTATGATGTAGACCGTACTTTGCATCAAGCAGAAGTTGGGCGATTTATCGTGGCGCCAACTGCAGCAGGCAAAGGATTTATGACGGACGCGCTACACGGGTTAGCGCAAATTGCGGAACGGCAACTGAGGTTATCTCGGTTGTTTTTAGAAGTATTCAGCACTAATGCGCGCGCTATCCGGCTCTACGAGCGTGCCGGCTATCGTCATTGTGGAGCCGTTGGTGATTTGGTTGTGATGGACAAGTTGCTGGCGCAGTCAACGCCCATTAGTACATAGTTATTTACTCCTACATATATATGCAAACTCGATTCGCAGTACTGATTCACGACAACAAAACAGCGCTCCGAAATTGGCGTGTATGGGTTCACATGGGAGTTACGGATTTGACGAATCGTTTCGCAAAATCCGCACTAGGGCCTTTATGGATAATACTGAATTTGGCGATGTGGGTGGTTGGCGTAGGATTAGTCTACGCAAAGCTTTTCAACATGGAGATGCGGGAGTATTTACCCTTTTTAACTATTAGTTTTGGCGTCTGGGGCTTTTTATTGGCTACCTTAACGGAAGGCGGACAGGCGTTTGTTATGGCCGAAGGGTATATCAAGCAATTTACGTACCCTAAACAAATATATCTTCTTCGGTTTTTAGTTAATTACACTTTGGTATTTTCCGTAAGTGTGTTGGCGTTTTTTGTGGTGGCAATAAGCTATGAGAGGCGGATAGATTATGGCACTTTGTGGGTGTTTGTTGGCTTGCTGCTATTATTGCTCGCAAGCTATGCACACGTAACAATTATGTCCTACTTGACCGCGCGGTTTCGAGACTTGCCGCATGGCATTTCATCGGTGATGCAGGTTTTGTTTTTTCTTACGCCAGTTATGTTCACCCCAGACAAGTTAGCAGACAAAGGGTTAGATTTTATTTATAGATACAACCCGCTTCATTATTTGATTGAAATAGTGCGGTATCCCCTCATGCAGGCTAAGGCTGCACCCGTTGACGTATATGTAGCAGCGGGCATTTATGTTTTCGTAATCGTGATCATTGCGGTATTTGTAGCGCGAGCTTTGGACAAGCGACTGGTTTATATTTTATGAAAAAGATCGGTGTGCGTCTGCAAAACGTGGGTGTACGTTTCGACATATCCCCGGGTGACGGAAGAAGTCTTAAGGGCTTCATAGCCTCTTTACGACATGGCAAGCGCCAAACGCTTGAGCCTGTGCATGGTCTGAAAAATGTAACCTTAGAGATCAAGCCAGGTGAACGCGTTGGCTTAATTGGGCTTAACGGTGCCGGGAAGAGTACTCTCTTGAAGGTGATGGCAGGAATATACCCCCCAACAAGCGGAGAAGCTAAAACGGACGGCCATGTATGCCCAATGTTTGAGTTTGCAACTGGTTTCGAAATGAATCGATCTGGATGGGACAATATTCGCATTCGCGCGATGCTGTTGGGAATGCAGCCCCAGGAAATTGACGCTAAATTACCTGAAATTGCTGCTTTTACGGAGCTGGGTGATCGTTTAAATTACCCTGTACGAACCTATTCGGCCGGTATGTTTATACGATTGGCCTTTAGTGTTTCTACAGCAATTAATCCTGAAATTCTTTTGCTGGATGAGGTAATGGGCGCAGGTGACATGGGTTTCACTGAAAAAGCTGGCGCAAGGATGCGCGAGTTTATGGAGCAGGGCAAAGTGTTAGTTTTTTCTTCACACAGCATGGAGTTATTGCGTCAATATTGTGGTCGCACAATCTGGTTAGAAAAAGGTGAAGTGCGGATGGACGGCGAATCAGAAAAAGTCACTCGACTTTACGCAGAGTCGGTTCTTGGCCGGGTCGCATAACGGTAACATGGCTAATTCGATACACATAAAGTCTGATCCACCGGCACCGGTTTTAGTCGTTGCTCTAGGCCCTTTGCAAGCAAGTGTTACTTTGTTTTTCGATTTGCTTCCGCTGGCGGTGCGACGGATGGTGCGGGTAATGTTTTGCGGTGATCCTTCGGTAAAATTTGAGATAAGGCAAGCGAGTGCGGTAATTTTTGTCCGAAGCCTTTTGGAATACGAAGAGTTAATTGCATATGCCAAGGCGGTAGATGTGCCTATGTATCATTATTGCGATGATAATTTTGTCATCTTAGGCGAGGAGCTGGACCGATATGGTGGTGCGTATGCGTTTTACACGCGTGAAAATATGCGGCGCGTTTTGTCCGATTTTGCTGGTTGCTTGCTTTCTGTTCCGAACTTAGTGGATTTCTATCGGCGAAACTGCATTCATCCTCGGTTGGCTTTATTCCCGCCTGTTGCGGCGTTTGAGGAATACGGCGATATTCCGAATGATCGCGCTAAACACAGAGCGTTTACTGTTTCTTTTTTTGGCGGTGGTGATCGTAGGCGTGCTTTCGCGGAGTTTATTGTGCCAGCTGCTAAGCTTTTATCAAAACAACGACCGGTTGTTCTAGTTGCTTTTGGAGTGGATATTGGAGCGGTTGACTGTGCCGAATATAAACAGCTAACGGTGTTTTATCCGCCTTATGAACCCGATTACGCGCTTGCGATACGGCAGTTTCGCCACTATGCGCCAGATGTAATGCTGCACTCGAGCTCGCCAACCAAGAACAACGCGTATAAAAATTGCAACAATATTATTAACGGCGCTTTGGTTGGCGCTGCGATGGTTTGTAGTCGTACTGAACCCTATTTTGGGTTAGAACAAGTTGATGCGACCCTGCTAGCTGACGATAATGCGCATTCATGGTATCTGGCGCTATGGCAGTTAGCGAACTCAAACGTGCGTTTAGCGCAATTGCGAGCCGGGGGAAAAACTTATTGTGAAAGCCTGTACAACGGGCTTGAAAACACCGCCGTGCTGAATGGTTTGTTGAACGATTGCCCAAAAATGACGAGCTCTCTGTTAGCAGAGCGAAATATTTGTGCCTTTTCACAAGACGTGGTGGAGGTCACCAAATTAGAAGACACATGTGGGGAGCTCGCTGACGCGGTCAGTATTCGAGATGATGCGCTCAGAGTTGGCCGCGAATATCGGGTCATGATTGCTGCGGAGTTGAAGGCTAATCGCGAGAAAATCAAAACATTATTTGCTGGAGCGCATTAGTGGCCGCTCCGATTATTGCACTTTGCGCGAATGCAAAAGAGTCAGCCGCAATACACTATTTGTCATCGCCGCAAATTAGGTGTGTCACTGCATCATCCGCGCAAGCATTAGGTTACTTTATAAGCGCGTCGGCTGTAATTTTCAGCCGCAACTTATTCGAAGCATCTAGGTTGCTGCGTGCTGCTCGTGACATTGGCATCCCACGATATTATTTTCTCGATGAAAATGTCTTAACAATGCGGGAGGAACCGCAGCACCATACGCACTATTTTCATGAGCATAGCGAAGCTGCCCTGCGGTCAGAACTCCAAGAGTTCACTTGTGTCCTAGTTCCTAATGTAAAACTCGCGAATTATTTGTGCGAAAAAAAAATACATCGAAATATCATCGAATTGCCGCCGACTGTGGCGAAATTACCAGTTCATCCCGCGGCACGGACGATTGAAACGCTCAAATTTAAAAAAACACGCGTTGTGCGATTAGCTTATTTTTCTGCACGGATGCGCCAAGGTCTCTTTGCCCAAGTGGTGCTGCCCGCTCTGCGTAAATTGGCGTATTTGTACGATATTGAGCTTATCGCTTTTGGCTGTGCTCCGCACAGTTTGGATGACCCTTCGTCGCCTTTGCGTGTCCGAACGCCCGAATGGGAACCAAATTATGAGAACGCGTTGGCGGCGCTTCAGTCGTGGAATCCAGAGATCATTCTTCAGCCAGACCTAGAAACTATGAGTACCCCTTACAAGATGCCTCATTTGCTGTTGAGCGCCGCTAGAATTGGTGCCGTTCTCGTGGCGAGCAATATCGCGCCGTACACGGACTTGACGAATCAAGCGCGACCGCCCATAGTCTTAGCCGCGAATACTTGCCATAGTTGGGAAGAGTCAATCCGACTGCTGTTGGACTCAGCATCACTCCGGCTTCGTTTGGCTAGCAACGCAATTTCTTGTGTGCGCGAGATGTGGCCGATAGAAGCTAATTTAAAGGTGATCTTACACATCTCGCAGCAACATAAAGCACCAGATCTGGTCGTGCGAAGTGCTCGAGTCGTAACGCTTGAGCCTCATCTAAATGCAATGAAAAACTTAGTAACGGCCCAAAGCAATGAGCATCGGTTAACTATTCACGCGCAATCATTAGCAATTGAGCAATATAAGCGCGATGTTAGCGAGATTAATGCGTCGCTTGATGATAGTCGGCGGATATTGGCGTCGCTCAAAGAGCCGCTCAGCACAAACAGTTTATGAAAGTGAACCAGCTAATTCAGGGCACAGTGTGGAAGCCGGGTAGCGGTTACGAGCTGGGTAAACCGATTGTGTCCATTCTTTTGCCGACGTTTCGCCGAGCGAAAAGTGGGTTGTTCCAAAAAGCGGTAAGATCGGTTTTAGACCAGACACTTAAAGATCTAGAATTAATTATTATCGACGACGCGTCTACCGATGGCACGTCAGACCAAATTGCGGAGTACATGGCGCAAGACGGCCGGGTTAGCTGTCTTCGGCATCCGATAAATATTGGCTTACCGGCTGTTTCGGAGTTTGAAGGTTACCTAAAAGCAAGGGGCACATATATCGCTTTTCAATTTGACGATGATGAGTTTAATTTGGCTGCGATTCAAGATTTGGTCAATGCCGCCATTAGATTGGAAGCACAGTTTGTCTACGGGCACGTGAATTTTATGACGCTACATTCAGATACGGGTGAGCGCGAGATGATTCATGAGTTTGGAAAGCTAGAGAGGCCACAGGAAACGCTGCAATACGCAAACTATATTTCTAATAACGCGGTATTGCTTCATCGTTCGGTACTAGAAAAAGTGGGTTTATATGATCCAAATGTCGCAATGGCTCGTTGGTGTGATTATGATTTGTGGCGTCGTTGTGCACAATGGTACAAATTGTATAATGTTGATGTTTCCGTGGGCACGGTCACCGGACCTGCGACTGTCGATAGTCTCGGAAATACCTATGCGATGGAAAAGTGGGCTAGTTTTGAGTGGATGAATTTAGATCGGAATGAGCAGTTACGTCCCCATAACTTTGGTAATGTAGATGTGCTTGGAGTACCGCTCTCACTCGCGGCGGTTTCAAAGAATGCGCTGAGTGAAATTCACCAGTTGTTCTCGCGCCGTGGTTGGCACCGATCGCGGAATAGCGATGGAGCGATGGACACCAGTAATGCGCTGGGTGAGGGGTATGTCGTTCTTGTGGTACCGCACCACCAATGTCTAAATATTCCTCTCAACGAAATGGCCAGCAATCCGTTTCAGCGTGTGCGATTAGTAAATGGATATAACTCAATTAGCCAGATTGAGGATGAAATTATTGGAGCCTCCGCAATTATCTTGGTTCATGAGCTAACTAACTTTTCTGCGTGGGCAGAGTGTGCTCGTTCATTGCGCATCCCCCATTACTTTTATCTTGATGAAGCGTTCAATGCGTCTGCCACATCAAATAATTTAGGTGGGTTGGAGCTTCAATTCCGTGCCGAAAACCTCCGCAATGCACTGACGGATTTCGAAGGTTTAATTTATTCTACGATCAAGCTGGCACAGTATTTTGACGAACTGAAGCTTCACCGCAATGCCTACGTTACAAGGCTACCTTTGAAATCACTCGATGCAACTGAGGTTTTTGCACCTATCGAAATAGAAGCTTCTGGCGGAGTAAGTGCCAGCTTTATTGCCGAGCTTCTGGATAAACATCCTGCTGCTGGCCTCGCCCTACGTGAAGCGCGATACCAAACCGCGTTGCGGTCGTTAAAGTTGCGGGTAGGGCATCTAAAGAACGAGCTTAGCGATTCGCAGCAGGGGGCAGCACGGACAATGCAGTCCGTGGCTGGAATTAGACAGTTGCCGTTGGTCATAGCGCCAATGTCAAAGGGTGCATCCACATTTGTAACAACAAAGCTACGGCGCTATTTTCAAGAACGCACTGCATGCGAACCATCCCAGTATGCACATGTTTTGAGCGCCCCAACCGCTTTCGCGAGAATGGAGAACGAAGTTGTGTGCCAAACATTGCTGTCGGGAAGAGTGTTTCGAGAGTACCGAATTGACATCAGCGCTAGTCCAATAAGCGCGATTCGTTTGCCCGTTGCTTTTGAACCTCGCTGCGCCCGCCGGGCTGAATTTGGGATCGAAATTCTATCGCCTAACCACGAAATAGTCTTTCATGAAGTGCAATCTTTACTACAGTCTTATTCTGACGGGGTCGTCAGTTTCGATATTGCGTCAATCATGATTGCTGTAACCGGCTGGCGGCTTCGGATTTTTGTGCGGTCGGCTGATACGCCCGTCTACCTCTTTGAACGCCGACCACGCTCCCCATTTGGCCGGGCGCTGCAAAACCCCAAGCTGTTTTTTGATTTATCGGTCGCTTGAAAAACGCTGATCGCTCATATTCAAGCTCCCATATTGGCACGAGTGTAGATTGTAAAAATTTTCGCAGCGTTGATTTGGGTGTGCTAATTAATTATTTGGATTTGGAAGGCAGTTATGCGCGTTGCTGAAATTATTGCTCAGACAAAATGGTTGCCGGGTTCAGAATCCTTGAAATGCGGGTTGGGTACTTTGAAACCACCCAAGATATCTATTTTATTACCCACATTTTGTCGTGCAGCAGACGGTTATTTTGAGCGCTCTGTGCGCTCAGTGTTGAATCAATCGCTTTTGGAAATTGAACTGATCATAGTCGACGATGCATCGGTAGATGGCACGCGCGAGTTAATTACGCAGTTCATGCATGATGATGCACGCGTTTCGTGCCTCAGGCATCCTCGTAACGTCGGGCTTCCGGCAATTTCAGAGTATGAGGCATACATGAAATGTCGAGGTGAGTTTGTCTGCTTTGCATTTGACGATGATGAGTTTTTGCCTCAATCACTCGCGCAATTACTTTCACAGGCCGAGGCGCTGAATGCCGATATTATCCATGGGCATGTCGATATTCATGCCTCAAATATTCTTACCGATGAGCCCTTTGTAATTCAGCACTTCGGTATGGCGCCAACGTCTCAGACGCACCTCGCCAGTCACAATTTCTTTGCGAATAATTCGGTTATGCTGCGCCGTTCCGTGATCGAGAATGTTGGATTTTATGATCCTAATATTGCTGTGACACGAAACTGCGATTGGGATCTTTGGTTGCGAATCTCGTCGCAATATCGCATTTATCGCGTAGATGTTGCAATGGGCAAAGTATCCGGCCCAGCAAGAAAAGAGAGTCTTGGCAGAACCTATGGTCTTGAGTCGTATCTTTCGCACGAATGGACGCAGCTGGCCAGAAATGCCCGTTTGAAACCGATTAACTTTGCGGAAATTGATGTACAAGAAATCCCTGAGTCGTTATCAGTCACTAGTAAAATGGCGCTATTGGAGCTACATCAGAACTTTCGAAATAAATTCTGGTACGAGCAGCAAACTCTCGTAATTAGCGGTAGGACTGCAGTCAGCGGTAGTGACGCTGCTAACCAATTTGTTCAATTGTCTGATGGTTATGTTCTTGTAGTTGTTGCCTCGTTTGACGCGACTGTTATTCTTCATTTTGAGCATTTGCAACCTAGATTTCGGCAACGGCTGCGGATTGTCCATGCGCTGACTTTTGACTCGGTCATCTACGAAGAAGTATCCGGTTCATCCGCCATCATTTTTGTACGCTTGCTTTATCCACACATGAATTGGATAGAGTGCGCAAAAAAGCTTGGCATTCCACACTATTACTTCTTGGATGATAACTTTTCTGAGCTTGCAAAAACGCCCGAGTTCGCAGAGTATTTAGCACCTTACGACGTGGAAAATTTGGCATTGTCCCTAACTAGCTTTACTGGCGTATTGCTCTCTACACCGGCGCTCATTGATTATTTTGCTTCGCATAGAATCCATTCCAAACTCTGCCTATTCCCGCCGATATCTAAACGCCCCGTGCTTGCATCGCTAGCTGAGCTACCGATGGATGCGTTCAGCACACAGCCCTTCACAGTGTTATTTTTTGGTGGAGCACATCGAGTCGATGCTTTTAAGCGGGTTGTCTTGCCCGCGCTCGGCAGCTTCTCTGAAGTGGTGCCGCTCCGCTTGATTGTCGTCGGCGCAGAGGTCACGGAAAATATTAAAAAATACACGAATATCACGTTAATTTCACGGCCGATTGAGCTCGCGTACGATTTGTTGCTTGGCGAGTTGATGCACTATCGCATCGATGTTTTGGCGCATCCTGGAGAAGCTAACCCCAATAATGCGTTTAAAAATATGAATGTGTTAATTAACGCTTATCACCTAAAAGCAATCCCGCTGTTGTCTAAAGTTGAGCCATATGCCGCATTGCAGCACGGCCAACTAGTCTATCTTGCTGGCTCAGAAGAAGAGTGGCTTGCACAGTTTTTGCATATTTTTAAAGTTGCAGGTAACGGCGACACTTTGTCAGGAGAACAAACCAAAGTAATGTTTTTAAATCGACTGGGTGCTTTTATCGAATCCGAATATAGTGGCGGCACAAATGAAAAAATAATTAGGGATATCTTGGATCAGTCAGCATTCTCAGGCTTGCTAAATCGTGATCAGCGTTCAAGGCTAGCAATGTTTCAGTTGAGATGTAAAACGCAAGAGTTAGAGATCGAGCTGGATGCTGCACGCCTAAACGTTGCGAGATTAGGCCAAATGGCGGCTTGTGAGGGCAGGCTCCCAATAGCGGAAGTCCAAAAGCGAGGAAGTGCTGCTCGGATAAGAGGTGTTCTGGCAACTGTCGGAGCTGGGCTGAGCGCGCGCGGCTACAATCGGCTAGGTCGCGCACTTGAGCAGCGATTTCCTTTATCTGAACCGTATAAGTCGCTACCAGCTGCATGGAGCCAATTGTTGAAGGAAGAAGGGTTATTTGATTCCGAAACCACTATGCCCACCGTTTTCCCAAGTTGTGACTTAAGCGCAATCGTATTTTGCGAATT
>JAYUOW010000284.1:0-26706 GCA_043760555.1 Betaproteobacteria bacterium | reverse complement strand
GCGCTCTCACCAAATTGGTGACGGTATTAAATTCCCGAAACGGCAGTAAATTCAGGCCTCTCCGAGCAATTTAAGCGGTCAACTGCCGTTTCTAGGTTAAAAGACAATGATTGTTAAACCAACGGTTTTCAAGCGTCCACTACGACGTTTGTCGTATTGTTTTATGGCAATTCGCACTTTATAGTGAAAATATCAGGCCGCCGTGTTGACTGCGCGCTTGAGAAAATAACTAAAGCGAGACCCGCCACATGAAAATTTATACACGCAGTACCGCGATATTTTGTGCTTTTATCGTTTTGCAACTTGGATTTTGCAACGCCGCATTCGCCGCGCTCGTCGGTAAATCTGCCGACGCCCACGCCTGCTTAGACTCACTCGTAAAGCGCCAAGATGAGCTCACATTGCTGCATGAAAGAATAATCGGCAATGTGCCCGCCAGCGTGCAAACCGCAGCACAGCGCGATCTAGCGCGGGTGGTGGCTGCGGTAAACCCCCTGCCCTTGGCTGGCACGCAACCGGTGGCGCTGATTGATTGCAACCGCACGCTATCGGATTTAATCACCGCACTGCGACTGGCGCGCGCGCAGCTAAATTTGCGACAATAGCAGCCATAAAAAATGCCCTGAAGACGCCCTAAATACGGGCATCTTCAGGGCATTACTCATGTCAAAAAATTAACGCGTAAAAAACCTGCGCACCACAAAGCCCAACAAAATCACGCCGACAATAAACGCCAACATAAAGCGGTAACGATAATACCAGCTGCCATTGCGGCCTTCGATATACCCCATCAACTCTTGCGGTATTTCGTCTTGGCCAACGATAACTTGCAAGGTGCCAAAATTCATATTTTCAATTTTGGAAAGCGTGAATAACAAACGCGCGCCACGGCTTTTTGGCACCACAAACGTGTTGGTTCTAATGAGTTGCAACAGCCGTTGCGGGTCTTTAAACGTGGCGTTGTAGCGCGCTAAATCTTCAGGGCTCATTTTTTGTTTGATATCGTCTTGCGACAATATCGGCGGCAGCCCTGCGACCACGGGCACTAAGCTAATCATCGGTGCCACGCCTTCAATTAAATACGGCGTCATGTGTTGCGACTCAAACTGGCTAAAACTATCCATAGACACCAGCGGCACGCCTTCGGGCGAAACTTCCAGCACCATTAAGCCATCTTTTAGCGGATCAACTAATTGGCCGGTGTAACTGAGCACCACCCAAATTGGGCCATTGTCGGGGTCGTTGGGGAATGCGACAGTGCTTTTAGCGGGCGAGCCACGCAATTTATTGCTATCCACAATGGTGAAGCTATCAAGAATGCGCGTTGGCTTTTGGGCTTGCGCGGCTGAAAAATACAGCAGCCCGATGAGCAAAATCGCAGCCTTCATTAGCGCCGTGGTCAGGGAGTTAAGCATAGAAACCTTTGCGAATTTATTGCGGATTTGCATGCGACTGCATGCCATCATGGTTCACACATCATACACAATCCAGTCGCAAAAGTGAGGTCATTTTGAAGATGACTGCATCCTTAAAAATCACCTCGCATCCGTCTATTCGCCCAAAAAAAGATGCCCGAAGGCGCCCTAAAATAGGGCTTCTCCAGGCATTTCAAGGGGTACTTAAATTTGGGCTTATTGACCTGTTTCTATAATCCTGCGGCGTCGGCTGCTCGGGCGTTGACTTCAATACTATCTGCCAATGTTTGCGATTCGGTGAGGTATGCCGCGAAGTCGGCGACGATTCGATCGGCTTCTGCCTGCACAAAAATGGCGTTAATCAATGACGCAGTAGCAAGCAGCAATGCGGCGCCAGCGGCGATCGCTGCGGCGGCGGGCAGAAGGAGTGAAGGTGCCAGCACGCCTAAACTCGCGATACTGGCTGCGCTCATCGACAGCGTTTCAGACCCTACAATCGCCACAGCCGACAACGCCGCCGCCACACCGGATGTGCCGGATGCTATTGCCGCTGCGGCTAACTTTGCATTTAGCTTCATTAAGTAAGCATAGTCGACCATGCCTTTTTCCATTATGCGCGCCGCATTGAGCGCATTAAAATGACTATGGTCTGCGGCCGAAAACCCTAAAGCGCACGATAAATTTGCGAACAATCCGGTAGCCGATACCGCCACCACTTTATCGTCATACAAATTGGTTTGAGCGCGGCTTGGCGTATCAAAGCTTGGGTTTGCCGCATTTTGTGTGGCTTGCAAACCATCAAAGCGATTGCCGTCGCCGTCTGCATCAAGCAGGCCAGGCATGGCCAAGGCGAAGGCAATATTACGCACGGCACCACCACTTGCGTCAATAGTACTTAAAAACGCAGGGTCGCCGGCAGGTTGCGTTTCACGGCGCGCCAACGTACTCAGCGCCGAGCAAAAATCATAGCCATTATTGTTCCCCAACAGCGTTTCTATCGCCACTGGCGGTTGACCTACCGGCAAGAGGTGGCGAAATCGATCCTTCGCAATGACTAAATCCGCATCGAGCGCTGCGGAAACATTGGGTTTTCGATATGCACCGTAACGTATTTGTCTTGCTCCTGCATCTGCGAGGCCAAGTGTAGACCACGGCACTTCGCCTACCTGTCCTAATGCGCAGGACTCTACGCCCGTGCCGCCTACCGCAGCTGGGCACGGCAAACGTCCGCGCGCTGCGGCAAAGCCAACCACTGCACTTTGCGCGCGCAATAGCAAGTCGCGCTCGGCGGCTACTACCTTCACTTGTGTTGCAGACTGCAAATAGGCGATGATGGCAAGCGCTAACAAACCTAATATTGCGATGGCGATTGCTGTTTCGATTAAGCTAAATCCGCGTTCATTTGGCTTTGCCATTAAGCTGGTACTCCGATTCATGTTCATATAACCAGGCCTTTCACGCGCAACACCTGCGCATGCGCGCGCGCATTAACGTACAACAAATTAGTGCGTAGAGTAAAAGTTTGGGCGGCGGCAAAATTATCTCTTGATTCTGCAAGCGATGCCTTCGCATCAATTACCGCTTGGGTAGATTCAACTAATCCGTATATGGTTTCTGCCACAGCAAAGAGTAGCGCTGGCACTGACAAAAGCAAAGAAGTTAATTCTGTATCAACCGCTGCAGCCAGCGCAATGGCAGTATCCGCAGTAACTGCAGCCGTATCAGCAGCGGCAATGAGCAGGTTTAATTCCGTGACAGCCAAATTTTGTTCTTGCACGCGTATGTCAAACTTCCTAAAGCGTTCATGAAACGCCGCCATTCTATCAATATCGTATGCGGCGTAGGCCGCCCGCGCAGCGCCATTAGCCGTGCCTAAGCGCTCCGGGCAATTTATGCGCCCAAACATTTCCGATAACCCAGCCGTGAGTACTTGGTCATCATATCCAGCTTGCTTCGGCGCGGATCCAATGGCAAAAGAAGTAGTTGTGTTGGCGGTCTCAATTTGTCCATTTTCACCCGGATGCACTAGGGCAAAAGCCACTGGTATTGCACCCGCCGCGACCACGCCCGCAGGAGATACCGCAATGGCATTTTTGAGCGCCACACAAAAATCTAGCCCACCAATTACACCTGGGCTTGGCGCAGGCACTGGAGGCACTGGCGGGCTGAAGCGCAGCCTAGCCACAACAAGGTCAGCGTCGATTGTTGGTAGTGCTGCATTCGCGTTGCGAAATGCACCATAACGAATTGTTGCGCCTTGCGATAGCGCAAGCGTTCTAAAAGGCAAGCTGCCCGCCGCCGCAGTACCGCCACAATCTTCCAACCCATCTCCGTTAGCATCAGGACACGGAAGCCTATGCTGTAGCAACACGAACCCTTCCAACGCTTGCTGCGCATCCAACAATTGCGCTCGGGGCGTATTTTCTGACGCAGCGCCTCTTAGTGCCGGCAATAACTTCCAGATAGCCAGACCGATAACGGCCGAAACTGCTAGCACCACAGCAATCTCAATTAGGCTGAATCCTAAATTTTGGCGCACTGGGTGGGTCGAACTAGATCTCATTGTATTGCTAAATTTCATTGTGCGCCCCCTTTGGCATCCGCTGCTTTTAGTATCGCCTCGGCACCAAGCCAATTCGCAGGTGCCGTACCGCTGGGCGGGCTAACAGAAATCAATTGATTGTAATAATCAATTGCCGTAGCTTCAGCCGCGGCTGCCGCATCGAACCTACTTTGCGCACTTACAACGGCGGCAAGTCTTGCTGAATATGTGGTGTACGCTCCCTCGTAAGCCACAAGTTGGGCTGTGACCGCAGCTTGGTTGTTGATAAACTGGGTCACAGTAGTTGGCGGCGAACCAGGACTAGTTACAAGGTAGGCACGATTATTGGTTGCAATTAACGTGGCGCGCGAGGCATCGTAAGCGGTTTGTGCGGCGGCTTGCCCTGCTATGGCGTCACTGAGCCGCTGTTGTTTTCCTGCAATACCGGCAGCCTCATCAACGGTAGGTGGTATAGCTGCCGCCGCCACCGCGATTGCCAACGCTTGTGCAGCAGCTACTTTATTTTCTGTAGCCTGCGTTAACGCCGTAAATTTAACTACCGCATCCACCACATAAATATCGTTTTCCGTGTTGGGTGATGATGTTGGCGGCACCCCCGCTGCATTAGCCAAAACAATGGTGTTTCGCGTTGTGGTGTAAAGATTACTTTCCGCCGCAATGCGAGGCGGGTCTGCAACTGCCAAATTACTTTGCGCCACAACCAGTGCGGCCGCAGCATTGTTTTTTTCCACTATTTTGTTATTTCTATCTGTCAACGCGGAGGCGATAAGCGCTGTCAAGTTTGGATTTGCTGCGCCTGCCGCACTGCCAGCCAACGCCGCAACCTCGGCGACCAACACAATGTAGAGAATATTGATTCCCACCGCTGTTGCTGCCAATCCGACGGCAATACCATTTGCAGCGATCGCAAGACCTTGCGTAGTAACAGCAACCCCTAGTGCCACCGCTAGCGGGCACCCAATAACAATGATACAAAGAATAACTGCAGCTGCCAACGCACTGGTGTAGGCCGCAAGTTCCGCGATGCCTGTGGCCAATCCTAGTGCGGCTAAGCCAACGTCGTAGGCTGCCATCACAGTCTTAAAAATTGATATGCGGATCTCTAGTTCGGCAGCTTCCTTGGCGTCAGCAAACTGCGCCTGCACTTCAGCAATCACATTTACGCCCAAACCCATCAAATCAAGTGATGCAATGTGCCCTGCGCAGTCGCCCGTGAGAAGCAATTCATTTGGCGTGCGGGCGAGCACGCGGTCATCATACACGGTGGCAGACTGCGCAGTCTCCGGTGCTTCCATCGATAAATTGGTCAAATCGGCATTGCGCCCGTCAAATGTTGAGCCCGTCGCGTCGGCATTGGCGACACCTGGATGTGCGATAGCGTAGGCAACGCGGCGGCCTGTACTACCGTTAAACACTCTCACACCCGCCGTTTCAGTAGCTGCGACTGCTAGATTAAGACAGTAGTCGCCCGTTGTAACTTGGTCAAAAGCAAACGTATCCGGCACCGCAGCTGTGTGTTTTAAGTTTTTAGGCTCAAAAGAATTGCTGGCCTTTCCTAAATCGGCAAGAGCTGACCGACTCAACATATAAAGCAATTCACCGCCACCCACTTTAGGGTCTGTAGCGTCTAAACCGATAGAGGCCAAGGGTAAATACCCTTTTACATTAGTTGCCACCCCACAATCTTCAACACCGCCGCGCGTCGTTGCCGGGCAAGGCAGCCGAAAATTCACAGCGGCAAAGGATTCGATGTAACGGTTTACATATTGCAACTGTGCCGTTTGCGCTTCTGCACGTTCGCTTTGTTTTTTTGCCGCTAGCCACGTGTAGCCCACCACCAAAATAGTGCCGATCACAAACAAAAACAGCATCACTTCCAATAGCCCTAATCCGGCCATTTTTTTGAGTGATGCGGCGTGGTGCGACTGCTGCTTTTGTGCCCGTGTTATTTGCATTTTTTTGGCTTTCTTTTTTGCCGTGCTGAGTGCCGATATTCTTTGGCGTGCTGCGCTGTGGTGTGTGGTGAAGGCGCTAAATTTGAGTGCACCAATTGCCGGCAGCTTCAACGTATCAAAACTTGGGCTACGCGCTACTAAAAACTGTGCCCATACCTACTAAACGAGATTTCGCAACGAAACTATCAAAAATAAAATATTTATTTTTAGTGTGTGAATTTTAGTGATTGAATTTTAGGTTCTTGATAAGTAAAAAGGTGCCTGTAGATGCCCTAAAATAGGGTGTCTACGGGCATTTCAAGGGGTTCATTTAAACCTAATTGCTGCATTGTTGCTAACTATTCGCACGCCTCCAGCTATTGAATCAAACTCACAAACCTTAATACCTCAACTTCTCAACCTCTCAAGCGCTCTACATCTCAACGCGACATTTTTATGTAGGCCAGCAATTCAACCACCTGCGTTTCATCTAAATTTGCCGCAGGATTAGCCGTGGCACCAAATGCCGCTGTGTCATCCAAGCTCCACGGCACACCGGTTGCGGTGGTGAGCGCTGCTTGCGATTGCTCGCGCATTTGCCCAAAGCGCGCATCGGGCAACCCATCAATTTGGTTATCAATTAGTTTTGCTAACGCAGGCGTCATCCCGCGAATTTCTAAGGTGTTGCGGTTGCGGGCAACGTAGGTACCCACGGTGGCACCCGGTTCAGACCATGACACGTTGCGCAAGCACACCTGCAGCTCGTGTGGGATGCCGTTGGTGTCTAGGTAAACGTAACGATCATTAGCGCCCTCAGTTCGACCTGCAGGCATGGCCACCCCTGCAGCTTGCATGGCGTTCATTAACCCTGTGCCGCAGAGGGACGTAGCCGTCGCGCCCGCAACAAAACCTGTAGGTACGGTGGCGGAATCGCCCGGCACCACGCCCGTGCCCGCTACAAACGCGTCATAAGCGATGAGCCAGCCTTGAATAAAATCACTTGAGATTCGCTGATAGGCAGCATTGCGATGCACATCGCGACCGATAGTGACGGAGCCTAAGATTAAAAAGATGATGGAGAGTACGACTGCGAGTTCTAAAATCGTGAAGCCGCTTTGATGTTGTTTTACTGATGTTTTCATGACATTTCCAATGCGTAAAATGTTGACGTGGCAGCCGGTTTTAGCCGCCCGTCATGGATGTCGCCACAGTTTGGCGCACCAAGTCGTAAATTGGCAGCAGCAAAGCGACAATCAAAAATAAGAAAATTGCGCCCGCTAAAATAATAATGGCGGGCTTAATAATTTCACCTAAGCTAGCCACCAAGCTATTTAAGCGATTGCGGTATTCAGCCGCTAAATGATGCAGTTGTTTATCGAGCGAGCCCGATTCTTCGCCCACTGCAACCATACGGGTGACAAGCGCCGGAAAGCCGCCCGTTTGGCGCATGGCGGGTGCGACCTTCTCGCCGCGCAACACGCGCTCACGCACAGCAATAATCCGCGATTGATAATAAGGATTACCCGTAGCGCGACCTAAAATATCTAGGCTTGTCACCACATCCACACCCGCACGAATCAATAACGCCAAATGCTCGGTAAGGTGCGCCAAACCGGATGAGCGCAACAGCGTGCGAATGATGGGCAACTTATGGCCTAAGTTATACATGGCAGGGCGCATACCGGGTATGTGCTTTTTAGCGAGAAAAAAGCCAATAATCACGAGTGCTATCATCACCAGACCCAACACCACATTTTTGCCCATCCAATCGGCAAAACTCACTAGCGCCAGCGTAATGGGCGGCAGCTTGGCGTGCAATTGCTTAAACAATTGCGCCATATTGGGCACGACGTAATAAATCCAAAATAACGCCACCGCAAAAATAGTAGCGAATACAAACGTGGGATAAATTAAGGCGGTGCGAATATCTTGGTTAATGCGCATTAAGCGCTCAATATGGTCGGCAGCTTCAAGCAACATTTTGTCGAGCTTGCCGGATTTGTCGCCAATGAGCACCAAATTGCGCACGCTTTCAGGAAACACATCGGGATGGCGCGAAAACGCATCCGACACCGATGAACCCGCGTTTAAATCATCCAGCAAACTCTTGGAAAGCGCCACCAGACGGGGCTGTTCGCCCATTTCGCCTTCGGCTTCAATGGTGCGCAAGGCCTCCAGCATTGCCACGCCCGAGCCTACCATGAGCGATAAATCGCGCAAAAAGCCAGCAAGATCTTCATGATTTACGTGGTGCCGAAATGGGCGCGAAATAAGCTCTTGGCCTGCTGCAACCCATTTAGGCAAGCGTTGCAACGCCAACACCACGCCATCGTGCTGACGCTCTAGCCAAATGCGCGCAGAAAAATCTCGCTCTACGGCCAAGCGCACAAAACCGCGCTTGGTTTTACCATCGGCTAATAGCAGCCGATACCAAAACGTGTTCATGCCCGAGGTGTTGATCATTAGAGCACCCCGCCCACAGAACGGTTAATTTCCTCCACCGTCGTTTCGCCCTGCAATGCCCGCCAACGCGCCATGTCCAACATTGAGCGATAACCGGTAGCGGCCGCAATGCGGCGAATTTCTTGGCGGGGCACGTCGTTACCAATCGCATCCGCTAATTCAGGCGATACCAACACCATTTCGTATACCGGCAAGCGCCCCAAGTAGCCGCTGCCATGACAAGAATCGCAACCGGCGCCGTAGGACACCACGGCGGGTACATCCGCGCCAAAAAACGAGCGCTCTTTATCTTCAATTGGCCGCGTAGTTTTGCAGTGCGGGCAAATACGGCGAATCAAGCGCTGGTTAATCACGGTAACCAAGTTTTCAGCAATGGTTTCGGAATCAACTTCTAGCAAGCGTAACCGAGGAACCACCCCAAACACCGAGCCCACGTGCATGGTGGATAACACCAAGTGGCCGGTGGATGCGGCATCCAGCGCTGCTTGGGCTGTGGCTGAATCGCGAATTTCACCGATGAGCATTACATCTGGGTCATGCCGCAAAAAGTGGCGCATCACGGTGCCAAAATCATAGCCTGCGCGACGATTTACTTCGGTCTGGCATGCGCCAGGAACGCTGTATTCAATAGGGTCTTCAATGGTGAGCACGTTGCGCTCAATGAGCGACTGCATGCGCAATGCGGCGTGCAAGGTGGTGCTTTTACCGGAACCTGTGGGGCCAGTAATTAAGATTAAGCCTGCAGGGCGGGCAAACACTTCGCGCAGCAAATTAACGTCGTCCGCCCGATAGCCTAAGTCTTCTAAACCACCTAGCTCACTGCGGTCAGGCAAAATACGCAACACCATGCGTTCGCCGTGTTCAGAAATAAGCGTAGATACGCGTAAGGTAAACGGCATTTCAAGCACGGTGGCCGTAAAGCTGCCGTCCTGCGGCAAACGCTGTTCGGCCACATCCATTTCAGCTAAAAGTTTTACATAAGCCAATAAGCGCTCTAAAACTTGCGGCAAGGCAAACATCGGGCGCAACACGCCATCAACCCGAAATAAAATATGTAAGCTATGGGCTGCGGGTGCGATGTGAATATCAGTAGCGCGTTGATACACGGCCAAATGCATCAAATGATCGAGCATTTTTTCAGGGCTATACGCCATGTCGGGATCATCAGCCAAACGTCTGGCTTCCCGCGCCAATAGGTCTTCTACAGGGTGTTGCGCAAAATAGAAATGTTGGCGAATAGCTTGCAAAACTGGCGTGAATTCGCCTTGGCAGAACACCGGTTTTAGCCCGGTTCGCCGCTGTACTAAGTCAGCCACATTAGCAGGATCGCCATCGCCTAATACCACCTCAAGCGCGCCATCAACGCGAGCTAAGGGCAAGAAATTATGGGTGATACATAAGTCGCGATTGAAAAGCGAAAACACCTCCGGTGCGGGTGCTGCCAAACGGGCAACGTCCACAAACTGAATGCCGCGTTGCGCCGCTAAAAAATGCGCAATTTGCGATTCACTGGCCAAACCGTGCGCAATGAGCGTGCGCCCCAACTTGCCGCCTTCAATCTCGTTTTTTTGTAGCGCGTACTCAAGTTGCATCTGGTTAATGGCGTTGTGCGCCAATAAATATTGCCCCATGAGCGGGTAATCGTCTCCCGTTGCCTGCGCGGATTTTACATTGGCAGCAATGGGGGAAATACGACTGATCTCTTTTGCTGGAGCGGTGCTGGGAGGACTGGGCGCATCAGCGGCAGCAGTTGCCCTTAAGGCACTGGCAGAGCCGGTGCGCACGACTGACGATAGCGGCGTGTTAGCCATGAAAATTCTCCAACAACAAAATGGTTAATGCATCAGGTTCGCCGCTGAGCGGCAAATTAAATTTTGCTTGAAATTGCTTCAATGCCGTTTGCGTGACGGGGCCAAACCAGCCGTCGACGCGGCCAATGGGCAGCAGCCCCAGCTGCTGCAAATTGCGCTGCATGTCTTGCATTGCCATATTGGGCTGCACACCGCGTATTTGCTCGCTGGCGGCGGTTTTATTCCAAACTAACAAAGGCACATCGCCTTGCGTGAGCACGCAGGCTAAGTTGCGTTGCTCCAATAATTTAGCGTGCTGCATGGTTGTTGACGCAGCGCCACCCGCAATCGGTTGCAAATTCACGCGCTGCAAAAAAGCCTCGGCCACAAACGGCTGCGCTGCAGGTGTACCTTGCGCTAGGCGTGCGGCGCAGTCTGCAAGACGCACATCTACCTTAGCTGGTACAGCTTCAGCAACAGCACTCGCCACTGCTGGCACGCTAAGTTTGGTGGCCAAGAGCAGAGGCGGCGCTTGCGGTGGCTGCGGAGCCGCTTGCTGCGCTGGTATTGCCGGTGCTGCGACTTTGTTGGCGGGGGTTTGATCGCGCCACACTGAGTAGCTCGCCAATAAGAATGCAGGCACAGCAATTGCGATTGCCGTGAATATCGAAGCGCGGGGCACAAAATATTGCTTCAGCGCGGTTACCAATACGCCCAAACTTGTTGCGTTGCTTGACGGTGCCGTAGCACCGGATGCAGCAATACCACTGACCGTTGTTTCAGCCACGCCCGCGCGCACGAGATCAGGCGTGACCACGCGGCTACGCGTGGCGACTAGGCCGTACAAGCAGCGATCCATCACCAAGTTTAAGCGACGCGGATTGCCCAAGGTGGCCGAAAATAGGGTCGTTACAGCCTCTGGGCGCAGATGAATTTGCTTAAATTCTGCGCCGCCAGCATCCGCACCCAAGCCGGATTGAATCATTCTGTAGTCAATATAGCGCGCCACATCCGTCACAGTAAGGCCCACCAACTTCACGTGTTTTACGATGCGGCTTTTTAGCTGGCGCAGTGATGGTTCGTTAAGGGTGTCGAGCAACTCAGGCTGGCCGACCAACACAATTTGCAGTAATTTTTCTTGACCAGTTTCGACGTTACACAGCAAGCGTACTAGCTCTAAACTTTGGTGGTTTAAGTTTTGCGCGTCATCAATAATAAGCACACAGTTTTTTCTAACTGCTGCACATTCAAGCAAAAAAGCATTCAAACGCGTGAGTTGAATAGCTAAGTTTGCTTGCGTGGTGATGGCCGGCGCCGCGCCCGCTTCTTGATGTAAGCCAAAATCATCGTTCACGGCGGCTAGCAGGGCGCCGCCTTGCAAGAACGTGTTGAGTACCAGCGACACTGCCGTGTTTTCAGCGCTTAAGGTATCCATCAAGTTGCGCACAAAGGTGCTCTTGCCCAAACCCACTTCACCGGTGATGAGCACAAAGCCTTTACGACTGCGAATGCAGTGCAAGGTTTCGGCAAAGTCACTACTTAAACTTTCAGTAAAAAAATAACCTTGCGCGTCAGGTGTAGGCGGGAACGGGTTGCGCGACATGCCAAGCGCGTGGTGCGCTTGCCAGACTGGCTCGGGAAGCACCGGTGCGCTCAAAGCATTAGAAGGTGCGTCCGACGCAGGATGAGTTGCATCGCCGCCATCAGCAAGCTCGACCACGCTCGGCACCACTTCTAGGTTGGGTTTCATCTTGGTTGCGCTGTGAGTGTAGCAATGCGCTGCTGTGCGGCTTTGGCTGCCACTGATTCAGGGTTGGCGCTAAGCGCTTGCGCCAATAGTGTGCGAGCCGCGTCCATTTTTCCATCTTTGGCTTCTAATGCGGCCATATTTAGCAACGCATTTTCATCATCAGGCAAGCGCGCCAAAATAGCGGCATACGCGCCGCGTGCGGCCGTCATGTCGCTACCTGTGCCAACCACCCATGCGCGTGCGCGCAATAGCGTTAAGCTTGAGGCAGGCAGCTCTTGTTCTAAACTATTTAGCTCATTTTGTGCAGCGGTGCGGTTACCTGATTCAAGCGCGCGACCGATGGCGGCAAAACGCGCAGACGCGTTTTTAGATGCAGCAGCACGGGCATTCGCCGTTTGCTGCGCTTCGGCTTCTTTGCGCTTCGTTTCTGCGGCTGTTGCGGCAGCTTTAGCGGCTAATTGTTTAGGTGTTAGTTGCGGCAGTTTTGGTGCTTCAGGAGTAGGTGCCGCCGTTGTCGGCGCTACCAATGCGGCATTCGCTAATTTACTTTCAATGCTGGCGTTTGGCGTGGCGGCAGGCTCAACCGCTGGTGGTGGGGGCAAGGTGGTAGTTGAAAGTATCGCCGTGCGCGGGCGGGGCGGGGCGTCTTGGGCACGCGTTATTGGAGGCACAGATGTGGCGACTGCAGCCACTGCAGGCGCCTTCGCGATTGCGGGTGGCGGGGCGAACACGGGTACTACGGGCGCATTAACTGAAACGGCTTTGGGCGCTGGCGCTGGGGCGGCATTCGTGACGAGCATCGGTGCTGCAGCGGGAGTGGTCGCTGATGCGATTGGTGCAGCTAGTGCAATCGGTGCAGCCACCAACACTTCATTTGCTGCAGATGGCGTAGACACTACTGGCGTGGGTGGCGTCGGCAAGGGTTCTACCACCGCTTGCACCACAGGTACTGTTTTTGGAGCGGGGGAGAGAGCAGCGATGCCTTCAGTTGCTGGCACTACTTGCTGAGTTTGACGTGACTGCACCCACCAGAGTGCCGCAAGAATCGCGCACAAAACCGCACCCAAAACCCATGCGATAAGCGTGATGTTAAACGCCGACGCACCACCTTCAGATCGGTTGGCCGAACGGACGTTTTCGTAGTTGGCTTCGTACGCGTCGGCATCAGCAGCGGCGCGTGCATCAGCGCTAAACTTGGCCGCTTGCCAATCGAGCGCTGTCATGCCTTTGGGTGGCACGGTGTCGTCTTGACGTGATCTTGGCGGCGACGCTGCATTACTTGCTGCAGCCGCGCCCGCCCCGCCAGAATCAGGTCTCGGCTTGTCCATTTCTTTTAGGGCATCGTGCATCAGGCTCATAACTTCGCGCTCATTTTTTGTAGGTCAGCAATTACGGCAATTTTCAAAGCACCTTTTAAAGCACCTTTTAAAGCACTTTCACACGCAACACCATCACGAGCTCGCGGCTGGTGTGGTTGCTACGTTGATTGCTAAACAATTTACCTAAAATTGGAATGTCAGACGCCACCGGCGCGCCACGATCATCACTGCCAACACGGCGATCAATCAAGCCACCGATCATGACCGTATCGCCATCGCCTACGTTCAATGTAGTGGTCATGCCTTTGTAATTAACGACTGGCAGTGTCAGGCGATTACCCGCGCCCACATCAATCAGCGCTAAGCTTTTTGCTTCTACTTCGGTTTGCATTGGATGCACCATGAGCTCAATTTTTCCGTCTTCACGCACAAACGGAATCACACCAACCATCACGCCCGAGAATACGGAATCCGTTTGCACGTCAGACGATGTTGTCGAAGCGCCGCCGCCTGGTGTGTTCAAGGTGACGCTAGACTTCGCTACATAGCGTGAGCTGGTGCCCACGGTAAGGAGCGCTGGCGTACCGTTGCGTACTTGCACGCTGGGGTTCGACAAAATTTTAACTGCGCCGAATGAGCGCAACGCCGTCAACACGGTGCTAAACGAATTTTCTTGGTATGCAATGCCAGCCGATGGGCCGGCGGCTGAACCTAGCAATTGCGCAGGCAAGGTTAAGCTGCGCTGGGCTAAATCAGCAATACCACGCTGACCTAAATTACTGGTGACGGTAGCCAAGGTGCCCGGCACTGCGCCAAAGCCTGCGGCAGCGTGCTGACGCAACAAATTCCAATCCACACCAAACTCATAGCCATCGTTTAATTGCACGTCAATAAGCTGTGCTTCAATTTGCACTTGGCGACGGAGAATTTTTTGCGAGCGCTCGAGAATTTTCTCAATCGAACGCAACTGCGAAGGCCGTGCTTTTACGTACAACGCGCCGCTGTTGCGGTTAAGCGTGAACGTAGACGCGGTTTTTTCTTGCGGGGATTCATCGGCATTCAATGTAGCTGCGGCACCAGTGGTGGTGGCTTTCTTCGTGCCTTCGCCCTCACCCAAAATACGCTTCACGCTGTTTTCAATTTGCTCGTATGGGTCTACCTTTGCACCATTATTACCCGACAACAATACATTACCGCGCAACGCGTTGGAGCTACCACCACCGCCTGAATTTGCACCAAACACGTTGCCGCCAGATGATACATCCATGGTCATGGAGCTATTGAGCATGTCGAGCGCAAAAATGCGTTCTTCCAGCAAATTAACGCGCAAGGTATTTCCACGAATTTCGCCGACAACGTCAAACGCGCGCACGACTTCGTTTACAAATTCGCGTGGGCTGACTTTTTTCAAATACATGTCCGCCCGCTTGGTCATGGCAATCACGTTTGGATCAACAATTAAGTTGAGCGATGCCTGATCGGCAAACGCAATAAGCAAATCGCTGATGGAAGCGTTCATCATGCTGACGCTAATGAGCTCTTGCTCCAACACATCTACAACGGGCGGCACGACGGCGAGTGTGGGTTGTGGGCGGGTAGTTTGAATCTCTTGGCGCAAGGCATCGCGCGATTCGGACATTTTTTTAGATTCCAGCACAATCTCGTCGCGCATTTTTTTAACCGACTCATATTCAGCCGTTGGCAATGCACCCATGCTACGGCGAGATTCTGTGGTTTCGGTGGCACAACCACTGAGTGTGGCGACGGCCAAGGCGAGTGCGGTAATCGTGAGTGGTACGGGAGAGCGCGACGTTAGGAATGCTTTCATGATTTTCTCTTTATTGAAGAATCTAAACATTTAGAATTAAGGGGCGCATCAACGGTTATCAGCGATGAGAACAGCCGTGCAGCGGGGCAACATTACGGTACGCGTGGCGCCAACCAACCAGCTAAGCCAGCGAAACTTTCAGCGACTACAACATCATCCATATTCAAACTAAACGGGGTGCTAGGCGCACTTGCGCACACACTCGCGCCTGTAGAGAAAGCGTTGTGAATACCATCAAATTCACTACCGGTGCCGCCTGAACCGTTGCGATCACGCAATGGCATCACCAACACAAAAGCTTGATTACTCACCACCGTTGCAGCGCAATTAACGGTGCCCAGCGTTAAGTTGTCACCCGTTAAATAAAGCTGCGCGGTGTTGGCAGGGGTTGAAGCCGTGGCAGCAAAATTAAGTGCGGCAATAAAGTCGCGTGCATCAAGCACTGAGGACGCCACCGCTGGTATGTCGGTGCGTTCAGCTTGCAGGGTTAAGTCGGCACGCACGGCGTTGTTGCGGTAAACACCATAGGCCGCACGTAATTTAACGTCCGGCAAATCAAGACCTAAACTGCGATACGGAAACATGCCAGATTGGGTAGTGCCGACGCACGTACCAGCCGCACTGACGGTTTCCCAACCGCTATTGGCCGAGCCGATGGCGGTGGTATCAGGGCATGGCAAGCGGCTATTGTTGAGCGCAAAAGCGCGTAAGGTATTGAGCAAGGTTTGGCCATGCGCACGCGCTAAGTCGCGCTCGCCAACAATGGCTGAATTGCCATAAGAACCAGCAATGGCCCACGACGTAACACCCAAAATAAGCAGCACCAACGCTAACTCAATCAAGGTAAAGCCGCGCTGGCTGGGCGTTACGGGCGCATGAGGAACGATGGCTTTCACTTGGCTGGGCTCGAGCGAATATCGGTGACCATGCCAGCTTGCTGCTTTTGAATCTCAGCCATGATGCTTTGAATTTTTGGTAGATCTTGCTTGCCGGGTACTTGCGAGAGCGCTTGCATTTCTTTACCCAAGCGCTGAATTTCGTCGGCCCGAGCTAGGTTATTACGCAAGGCACTAAGGTTAACGCCACCTACATCGGTGCTGCCGTTTACTTTTTGCAAATCGGCGAGTATTGCATCTAGCTCTTTCATGTTTGGTGTTTTACCCCCGGCGGTCATGGCTGCTAATTTAGCCTGCAAAATTTCGTATGATTTCGCTTTGTTGGCGTCCGCCGGACCAAGTGTAGAAAGCCGTGGTGCGCCGCCGGGTAAATTGGTTTTTTCCCACGGCGCAAGTTCGCGCGGCGCGGCAGTGGGTGGTGTGGCACCCACGCCTACGCTAGCGGCGATAGGCGCACGCGGTGCAACGGAAGGCGCTTGCGCATTCGGTGTTACCGCATTATCAGCGGCACTTTGCACTGGAACTGACAGCTTCCAAATGAGTACGCAGAGGGCAATAAAAATTGCGCCACCGAGTGCTGAAATAATGATGAATTGTTTACGGTTCATGGCTGGTAAATTGTGTGTTTTATTATTTAGGTTTTGCGACAGCTGAGACGGCTAAAGGGCCTAAGCGCGCTTGACCAACGGCCATCGCTAATGTTTGCTTGCCGTATTTTTCAATGACGATCACGCGATCAGTATTAATTTCGGCAACACGTCCGTTAAACGGTAGTTCATCACCCGGCTTTACCAGCAAGCCGTCAATCATGGCGCGTGGTTCCAAGCGGCTTTGCAATACCATCGTTAAATTACGCTTTGGTAATATCCGCAATGCAGCTGCAGAAAGATCACGCACAATCGGCAAACCCAATAACGGTGCGGCTTTTGGCTGATACGCCACTGTGCTTGCAGAGCCTGCAACACGGTCTTTGAGTACGCCCAAAGCACTGAGTGCTGCGTCGGCTTTTTCAGCGTCGAGCTTTAATACTTCGGGTGTAATAATTTGGGCGGCACGACCCGATTGGACCGGCGGAATTTTTGCCGGTGCTGGGCGCAAAAACCACGCCACAATCCAAATAAGGACGGCCAAGGCAAGCAGATGTAAGCTAATGGCGATGTATTTCATAGCGATGCTTTCGTTGCGACATTCAAAGGTTGATTGTCTGGGGCACCCGTTGTCAGTGCAACCGACTGCGCTTTAATGGCAGCAGGCGCACGCGTTAAGCGATAAGTAAAGTTGCCCGACTGGCCGCCATCGGCAGGTTCCATTGAGGTCACGACATAGCCAGCACCGCGCAAGGCTAACAAAAATGAAGTGATTGCCGCGCCATCCACGCTCGGGCGCAACGCGCCATCAAACACCATGCTTAATGGTTTGTTTTGCCCATTGTTTTGCGGAATGTCGAGCCTTACGCGCAAAATTCTCACTTCGCGCCCCGCCGCTTGACGAATATCGGCGAGCACGGCCGCGGGGTTATAGCCGGAAACGCCCGCCTGTAGGCTGCTTATAAACTTTTGCACACCTTCGTAATCTGCTGGCGCTTGTTTAGCATCTAGCTGCCGTACGAGCTCTTCGCTTTTAGCCGACTTCGCATTTTGGGCTTGCGCATCGTCATTCATTTTTGAGCCGATGGTGTGGTTAAAGCCGCCATAGGCAAACAATGCTACAGCACACGCACCAACCAACACCGTGCTCAGTGGTGCCCACGCTTCGGCAAAAGCGGCAACCCGTTGACTACCAGTATTGGCCGATGTGCTTAAGGACGCGCGCTTTAATAAATGCGGAAGTGCCGTTTTTAAGCGCTGCTCGTTGACTAGATTACCTTCCAAATCAATTTGATTTAACGCGCCTTGGCTGCAATCTTCAAGATCACATTTAGCGATTTGCACAAACAATTGCTGCATGCGCTTATCTTCTTCGCCATCGGCATAAAGCGGGCACCAAAATACTTTAACGCTTTCCGCTTTCGATTTCTCAGCCGACCCGCTAAAGGCGCGGGTGCCCGTTCCACGGGCGTTTCCAGCCGCTTGTTCAGCCAGCGAACGAACCGCAATTTCTACATCTTCTTCAGCATCGCTATAGGCAGTTACAGACGCATACAAAAAACCATCGGGCGTATTGGCAAAATAAACTAAATTAGCACCATAGCGAATTACCCGACCCTGTCCCTCTTTAATGCCTGCACAGGCCAATGCTGCTAACGGCAACAACACACAATGATCGCGTTGTTGCGCAGTCCATCCCGACACGGTTTGCCAAATCGACAACGGCACTGCGGTAAACAATACTTCCATCGCACCAGCAACGGTACGCTGTTGATGAATTAGCACCCGAGATTCACCATCCACTAAACCTTCAGCGCGAATTTTGCGTTCGACTAAGGCTTCTGCATGCGCAGTTTTACCCTGCAAACGCATGACACCAGAGGGCGAATCGCCAAAGGTTTCGATAACCGAAATAGCATTCGAACATTTTGGAAACGCCGAAATAACCTGAATGGCGTTAGCGTCTTGCGCTAACCAACGGTCGCCCAGATGCAAAATTGCTAGTGGTTTGGTGATTGCAGTCATTTGAGGTCGCCAAAGAGTGAGTATGGGTGCAAAGATCTATTTTTTTAATGTGCCACTGGTAGCGGTGGTAGCAAGCGTGGTTGGCGCAGGCGAATTTTGTACAGCTTGCAAGCTAGGTTGCTGCAACGGCGCGCGGGACATATCCCACGCAAAGTAAGAACCCGCAAGCGTTAATACCAAACCCCGGTCATCGGTGCTGGGCGTATCAAACAAACCTTCGCCACTACCCAACACTGACAACTCAAAGCCTTCGGTTACGAATAATCTACCGAGACTTGCTGCGGTGTCGCGCACCAAGCGATCGGCTTCGTTGCGGGTGGCGGCCACACCGCGGTAGTTAACCTTGCGTTCCACCCATTGCTCTGGTGTGATGCCGCTTTGCTTGCTTTCGGCTACCAATTGCGCGGCACTCGACACCCACTTGTCACGTTGCTGCGCGTACACCAAAGATTGCGCAGTGTCGCGAGCACGATCCCGCGCTGCGGCGACCGTGCGCTGTGCGTCGGCTTTGTGCGCAAGACCAGTTTTAACGATGTAGGCGCTAAAACCAAGCCCTACAACCGCTAGCGCGAGCAATGACAAACGAAGTGAGCGAATGCCTAGGTTCATTATTGATCCATCGACCAGTGAGCGGTCACCAAGACTATGCGATCTTCGTCCAACGTGCGCCCATTTAATTCGGCACGCCCACCGGTAGGACCAGCAGTTGGTGCTGCTTCCGTCCCCCGCCCAATCGTGTTGTTACCCGCCCACAAGTCGCCAGGCGCATTGCCGTTATGATTTGAGACATTTAGCGTACTGTTTTGAATGCGGAAGCGTCCTTCTCGCGCGTCTGGTTTACCGTCTATTAGCTGGTCAAAATAACGCGCTAAGTCTGGCGTTAAACCGCGCACCACCATGACATTGCCTGCACCGCTAATAGTTCCAGGCGGATTCCACTGATAGGCAACTTGCAGCTCGGTAGCATTCCCATTGCTGTCCTGATACAGATAACGATCTTCATGCCCCTCACCGCGCCCAGGTGCCAAACGGATACCCGCACGTATCATCAAATTTCGCAAGTTTTGTGTTGCTATTAGTGGGTCACCAGCACCGACATCATTTTGCGCATAACCCTGCCCGTTACTGACGCGGAGTCCAGTGACCGCAAAATTCTCAGGAAGACCGGCGCGAGCGCTACCGCCGGGGCGAGTGCACGAAGCGATGCTATCGAATGTTGTCTCCGAACCGTTGACCATATACGTAGGAGCCTGCTGGCAATCCCCGACCACCACGCCGGTACGCTGGTAATATTGGTCGTAAGAGGCTTTCCATTGGTACAAATATTTATTGGCGGCCTTAGAATATTCGGCGTTGCGTTGCACGTCTTTGCCGATCATAACCGCGCCCAAAATTAGGCCGATGACGGCTAATACGATCGCAATTTCTACTAATGTAAAGCCGGTTTGTGCGCTTGGAAGCCGCGCAGCCGCTATTTTCTTTGAGGAATTCATGTTAATTCTCCTTTTGGGTATCGGTGACGGTTATTGGTTCATCTTAAAATGGGCGGTGAGTGTCATAATTTGGTCTTCATCAAAACGATTGCCGTCAGTTGCAGCGGCAGGCGCAGCAGCGGTGATGTTGTATGTATTGTTGCCTGCCCATTCCACACCTGGCGCATTGGCCGTACCGTTACCCACTCCCGCCAACCTAAACATGCCTTCTTGCGCATCAGGTTTACCATCAATCATTTGGTCTAGCGTGCGCGCTAAGTCAGGCGTCAAACCGCGGATGACCATGACATTGCCCGATCCAGATGGGGTGGACGGCGCATTCCATTGGAAACATATTTGCACTTCTTGGGGATTACCGTTGGTGTCTAGATATACATACTTATCTTCGAAACCTTCAGCACGACCTGGCGGCAACCGTATACCTTGACGCAGCATCAAACTACGTAAAGTATCGATGGCCGCAACCGCGCCAGCGCCTGCACCAAATGTGACGGCAGACGCACAAATCGGCGCGGGCGCAGTAACGCCCGTCATGTTTCCACCTGATAACGTCACAACACCCGCTGCGGTATTGTAGGCAGCACCATTTACCATCAGCCGAGGCGCCGTTTGACTATCCCCAATCGGCACACCAGTCCGCGCATAGTAGGTGTTGTATCCCACCACCCACTGGTCCACAAACTTCTGTTTAATTTTTGTATATTCGGCGTTACGTTGTACGTCTTTGCCGATCATGATTGCGCCTAAAATTAGGCCGATTACGGCTAACACAATCGCCATTTCGACGAGGGTGAAGCCTTTTTGAGTTTGTCGCATTTGCATATTATTCTCCGTTAGGGTCAGGGGCTTATAAATCTAGAACTAAAATTTGATGGGGCTGGGGTGCTGAAATTAAAGTGAGGCTAATTTACAACTGCTAAGGCGGTCTTCGGTTTTGCTTGATTCGAACATCAGCGGAACAAAAATTCTCCCGTTACTTACTAAACGTAATTTGCTACCCCAAACTATCAAAATATTTTTTTAAAGCCTCATTTTCGTGGTTTTTACTAGTCATCTTTAGGTTTAACTAGGGATTACACCTAGGTTCTTCTGCATTTACATAAGTTGACTACACGATCAGCATAGGCGGTCGCAAGCGGTTCGCCAATACGACTAACGTCGTAGTGATTGATAACAGTTGTGTCGCGGAGGTGTCGGTTGACCCGCGTTTCACGCGCATTTGGGCATCTGCGCAACGCCACCTGTGCCGCAGAACCACCCGAAGATTATCCATAAAAAATGCCTGAAGACGCCCTATTTTAGGGTGTCTTCAGGCATTTAATTAGCGCTTTAAGCTACGCTTGGTTGTAGTCTGCGGTAAGTTTTTATCGCACGGTGAGTTTTGCCAAGGAAAGCAAAAGCCATTTGGCACCGTGGTCCCGAAATTTAATTTGAATGCGCGAATCATCGCCCAAGCCTTCAATAGCGATCACCACGCCATCGCCAAACTTGGCATGGGTCACATTCGCTCCTGTTTTGTATGGCGAATTGTTGGTTTCAAACTTGGCACGGGTTGCGTCTAATTGACCGTTAAATTCATTGTCTGGTGCACGCACGCCGAAATGATTGCCACCGTAATTATTGCTGCCGTGGTTGCCGCCGTAGTTATTTGCGCCGCTATACTGGTTTTGTCGGCCGCTGGAGGCGTAGTGATTATAAGTGGCAGCTTTTTCGGGCAGCACTAGCCAGTTGCAAAGCTCGCTCGGAATTTCTTCCACAAAGCGCGACACCACGCCATATTGAGTTTGGCCGTGCAACATGCGCGAGCCGGCGTGAGTGATGTAGAGGCGGTTACGGGCGCGGGTGATGGCCACGTACATGAGGCGGCGCTCTTCTTCCACACCATCTAAATTATTGAGTGAATTGGTGTGGGGAAATAAGCCTTCTTCCACACCCACGATAAACACGGCATTAAATTCCAAACCCTTGGACGCATGCACGGACATTAACTGCAAGGCATCGTCACCCACACCTGCTTCACGCTCACCACTTTCAAGGCTGGCATGCGCCAAGAAGGCCGTTAATGGCGGCTCTTCACCGTCGTACTCTTCTTGAAACTGGGCTGTGGCACTGACTAATTCAGCCAAATTTTCAAGTCTATCTTCGCCTTCTTTTTCTAACTTGTAATGCTGATTTAAGCCACTGCGTTCCAACATTTCTTGAATAAGCTCGGGCATGGTAATTTTTTCAGCCGATGCTTTTAAGCCTTCTAACATTTGCAAAAAATTATTGATGGCGATGCCGGCACGGCCAGTCAGTTCGCGATTGGCAATGGCGTTTTCACACGCCGCGTAAAGCGACACGCCATCGCGCACGGCCAAGGCTTGCACCTGCTCCACCGTGCGGGCACCGATGCCGCGCGGCGGAAAGTTGATGACTCTAGTAAACGCGCCGTCGTCATCCGGATTACCGGCCAAACGCAAATAACCCAGCGCGTGTTTAATTTCTTGGCGCTCAAAAAAGCGTAAGCCGCCAGTTACTTTGTATTGCACATCCGCTCTGAAAAGCGCGTGTTCCAGCACGCGGGATTGCGCGTTTGACCGATACAGCAACGCCATGTCGCGCAAGTTATTGCCTTCACGATGCAGGGCGCGCACTTCTTCAACAATAAAGGTGGATTCTTCTAAATCGGTCGCGGCGGAAAACACCCGCACCAGCTCGCCTTTACCGGCATCCGTCCATAAATTTTTGCCAAGCCGGTCGTTGTTGTGCGAAATAACGGCATTGGCGGCGTCTAATATTGCGCCGTAGGAGCGGTAATTTTGCTCTAGCTTAATTAAATTGCCCCGCGCAAAGTCACGCTCAAATTCGCGCATATTGGCGGCTTCAGCTCCTCTAAAACCGTAGATAGATTGATCGTCATCGCCAACGGCTAAAATACAAGGGTCAGCACCGGCTAAAAGCTTAATCCACGCGTATTGCAGGCGATTGGTGTCTTGAAATTCATCGACCAAAATATAGCGGAAACGGTGCTGATAATGCGTCATCAACGCCGCGTTTTTTTGTAGCAACTCGTAACAGCGCAGCAATAATTCAGCAAAGTCAGCCACCCCTTCGCGTTGGCATTGCGCATCGTAGGCGGCATAAATTTCTACCTGCTTGCGCGTGAATTCATCCGGCGCTTCTACCACCCGCGCCCGCAAGCCTTGTTCTTTGCAGCTGTTGATAAACCAGCCCATTTCTTTCGGCTTAAACCGTTCCTCATCCATGCCCATGCCGCGAATGACGCGCTTGATGGCGGATGTTTGGTCGGACGAATCAAGAATTTGAAAACTAGAAGGCAACCCCGCTTCTTTGTGATGCGCCCGCAGCATGCGATTGCACAGCCCATGAAACGTGCCCACCCACATGCCACGGGTGTTAATGGGCATCATGGAACCAATGCGGGTGAGCATTTCGCGTGCGGCTTTGTTGGTAAAAGTAACTGCCAAAATAGCACCGGGGCTTGCTTGATGGGTTTGAATTAAATAAGCAATGCGGGTAGTGAGCACCTTGGTTTTGCCGCTACCGGCACCGGCTAAAATGAGAGCCGATTCACGCGGCAGGAGCACCGCGCGAGCTTGTTCGGGGTTTAAGTTTTCGACTAGGTTTATTTCAGAAAAGGATTGAAACATGGGATAGTTCGCACGTCTTTAAATTTAGGGTGCTGCGATTATCGCGGATAACGCGCAGGCGTGCGGCAATGCGCGGGATTTATGTTTTTGAGGCTCGTGATAAATGGCTGTAGATAGCCTAAAATAGGGTGTTTACAGGCATCCATTTCAATTTTTCCGGCACAAGCAGCTAAGAAACGCGTTATGGTGGTAACGGTGCGCAACCCGACTAGAGCCGTCATATACCGTAAATATATTTACGGTATAATAGATTTTTACATTTGGCAGCGCATGGTCATGAATGCATTTAGTGCTTTGGGTTTTAGCTGGGAACGTCTGGGGCAACCGGAAACTATTCCGGTGCATTCAGTCAACCGCGCATGCTTTCGCTTTCATCGCATGCTGCCGGAATTTGTTTGGGACGCCAGCGTGCTCGAAGGCAATCCGTTTACTTATCCCGAAGTAAAAACACTGCTTGATGGTGTGACTATCGGTGGGCGACAGATTTCTGATCAAGAGCAAATTTTGAATTTAGCGGCCAGTTCTAAGCGACTGCTTACCTTAGTGAAAGCAAATAAATTTGCACCCACTCGCGCAACATTTACTGAGTTGCATACCATCGTGGCACGCGGAGAAGCCCTAGAATGGGGCGTCTTCCGTGGCGAAGGCGAAGAAAAAAACTATACGCCAGATGTTGGTTTAGGCGTAGCGGGACGATACACGCCGCACCCAACCGTTGACGGTGCGCCGCATTTAATCGCAGTGTTCAACGCAGGCTTGACCGCACTAAGCGATGAAATAGAACATCCGTTTGAACGCGCGTTGGCATTTTTTTTATTTGGCGCATTGCAGCAGTTTTTTTTCGACGGTAACAAACGAACCTCAAGATTTATGATGAACGGCATTTTAATGTCTTCTGGCATCGACGCCATCAGCGTACCCGCCGGGCGGGCGAACGAATTCAACGAGAAGATGATTCGCTTTTATCTATCAAGAGACGCGTCTGAAATGATGTGGTTTTTAATTTCTTGTCATCCCGATGGCGACGCGTTTCTAGCGTCGACGAATGATGGCAAATGAACGCCGCAAACGTGCAAACACCCCTCGGGTTATCGCAGCGCTTGCGCGTTATCGTGAGGTGGCAGCGCTAGGTGTAAAGCCGCATAAAGGCGACATTAGTCGCCAATTTGGCATACGTTTAAGCACACTGACCGATGCGCTAAAACGCGAAGGTACAGG
Source organism: Betaproteobacteria bacterium (assembly GCA_043760555.1). Classification (GTDB taxonomy): domain Bacteria; phylum Pseudomonadota; class Gammaproteobacteria; order Burkholderiales; family Usitatibacteraceae; genus JANMDR01. The sequence continues at coordinate 1,772 of JAYUOW010000284.1, read as the reverse complement.
TGCTGGATACAACACAAATTAAAAGCTTGAATTGATCTGCATTCGATCGCCAAACCTCGCAAGCAAAACATTTGCCTCGGTACCCGCTATTTGGAATAGCAACGCGGCTAACTGGTTCGTTTCTCTGCCTCATGCAGCTTCACCAACCGACTCACCGTGGTGTAATGCACGCCGAAATGCGTGGCAATTGCCGCCATCGTGTGTTGCCCCGACAAAAACGCCAGCGCGATGGCTTCATTGCGCGGATGCGCAGCGGCGTATTCTGCTAAATCGCGCTTCAACGCGCGGCGTTGCGCCTTGGGAACTTCAAACAACTTTGGCTGCTTATCAATTTCAAGCTGCATTTTTTCTACAAACGGGGTTGACCCTAAATAAATCTGCCCTTGCAACTCACCCCACACGCTCGGCAAACCTTTGCCTTCATGTACAAACACGATGTACTTCTGCAACGCCCGCGCCCGTTGGCTGGCAAATTGGCTCAAAATAAAATCAGTGTTCAACCAATCTGGCTTAGCCACTTGCCCGCAGGTGGCTGCATAGCTGCTCCAAGGCCAAGCCTCAAGGCTTCGCACCATGCGCGCCCTTAGCGGGTTCAGCACCACGTACCGCGCAAGCTCCAACAGGTAGCCATCCTTCTCCACAATAATCGCCTTAAACCGGCCCTGAAACACATGCCCCACACGGCGATGCGCACGATTAAAGTTTTGCGTATACACGCCATTAAGCTGCCGCATCCCTTTGGATAAGTTGGCCTCCGGCGTTTCGATCACCAGGTGATAGTGATTAGTCATCATGCAATAAGCATGGCAAATCCAATTAAACCGTTCACACACCTGCGCGACAGTGTCGAGCCACGCCAAGCGGTCATCGTCGTTTAGGTAAATATCTTCGCGCCCGTCCCCGCGGGAGGTCACGTGATAAAGCGCACCGGAAAGTTCTAGTCTTAAGGGACGAGCCATGTTAGATTCCTTTTCTTTGTCAGCCTGAAAACGCCCTAAAATAGGGCATCTTTGGCACGTTGTAGCCCTTGCGTTTTGTACTCAACAGGATTAAACAATGCGTCATTCAATGCGCAAATGCGAGCTAACGAATTTCAATTACCGCCTCACCCGCGTTAAGCAAATTGCGCATGACGGGCAACACACGTTCGAATGCGGCTAAAAGCGCCGTCTTTCGACAATTGCCTAGTCTTGCCCAAACCACTTGCGGCGGTATGCGAGATTGTCTTGCCGCCAGCGCCTGAAAATCCTCGTCTTTTGACACAATCACCAAATGATTGAGAGTAGCGTAATGCCAAATTACTTGGTCACTTGCGGCATCAAGTCCAACGTCAAACACATGTTCACACGCGAAACCATTAGCAGCTAAGTAGCGCGCGAGGGTTATCGGTAATTGATTATCAACGAGTAATTTCACGCAGCGATCAATATCGCATGGTCGGCTTGTAGTGCAGCATATTGAAGCGCCGCCAAAATGTCGTCTTCCTGGAGCATTGGATAGTCGTCCAATATTTCCTGATGGCTCGCACCCGCACCGAGTAAGCTTAAAACATCCGTGACTCGAATCCGTAGACCCCGAATACAAGGCCGCCCACTACATTTTTCGGGCTCCATGGTAATGCGATCTTGTAGTTTAATTTCCATCGTTATCTCCTTTAAATATACTGTCGCGACGCGGACAGTCTACACCACCACTGTTTTTTTGGGTGCTTGGGAAAGAGCGAAAGTTTTCATGCATCGCTACGAGAAGTGACGTGATAACGCGCAAAGGCG
>JAYUOW010000283.1:0-8783 GCA_043760555.1 Betaproteobacteria bacterium | reverse complement strand
TAGATCTACCCAGCTTTGAACCCATGCGCACCGCGTTTTTGGCCGATGAAGCCGATGTGGTTCACGCGCTAGTGAACACCGCAAAATTAGATGACGCCAGCAACATAGCCGTGATGCAATCAGCACGCGGCTTGGTAGAAACCGTGCGCAGCCGCCAAGCGCAAACGGTCAATACCGGCATGCAATCTTTCTTGCAGCAATATGATTTATCGAGCCAAGAGGGCGTGCTGCTGATGTGTGTGGCTGAGGCCTTACTGCGCATTCCTGATGCCGCTACGGCTGATAAGCTGATTAAAGATAAATTTGGTCAAGGTGATTGGCGCAAACATTTAGGCCAGAGCGATTCTTTGTTGGTCAATGCCGGTACATGGGGCATGATGCTCACGGGCAAGTTGGTGAGCGTTACGCCGGATAGTTTAACGGACGTTTCTGGCTGGCTTGGCCGCATGGCAGCCAGGGCGGGAGAGCCCATTGTACGGGCGTCTTTGCGGCAAGGCATGAAGCTGATGGCCGAGCAATTCGTGATGGGGCGGGATATTGAGGCCGCGTTAAAGCGGTCGGTATCGGCTGAACAAAGCGTGTATCTGCATAGCTTCGACATGCTAGGCGAGGGTGCAATGACGGCGGCGGATGCCGAGCGCTATTTTGTGGCCTACAAAGATGCGATCGCGGAGATTGCGCGTTACGCGAAAGGTAAAACGGTAAACGCCGCACCCGGAATTTCAGTAAAAATTTCTGCCCTGCATCCGCGTTACGAGCACGCCAAACGAGATCGCGTGATGCAAGAACTACTGCCAAAAATACAGGCGTTGGCCGAGCTGGCACGCGAGGGCGGATTGGGCTTAACGCTGGATGCGGAAGAAACTGAGCGTTTAGAAATTTCGTTAGAAATATTTGCAGCCGTATTTGCCAGTGAAAAACTACAGGGCTGGAGCGGTTTTGGTTTAGCCGTACAGACCTACCAAAAACGGGCGATTCATGTCATTGAATTTTTGCGCCAGTTAGCAGTTACGCATAACAAAAAAATCATGCTGCGCTTGGTTAAAGGTGCCTACTGGGATACTGAGATAAAACGAGCGCAAACGCAGGGATTACGCGGCTACCCGGTGTTTACGCGTAAGGCCAACACCGATGTTTCCTATCTTGCTTGCGCACGTAAAATGTTAGAAGCAAACCAGCAATTTTATTGCCAGTTTGCCACCCACAATGCACATACTGTTGCCACCATTTTGACCCGCGCCAAAGCGCTAAATATTGCGACCGACCAACTAGAGTTTCAACGTCTGCACGGCATGGGTGTTGAATTGTATGACGCCGTGTTGAGCCAGCACGCAAGGCCCTGCCGCGTGTATGCGCCCGTGGGTTCACACGAAGATCTGTTGCCGTATTTGGTGCGGCGCTTGCTAGAAAACGGCGCTAATTCATCATTTGTAAATCGTATCGCTGATCCTGATATTCCGATTGAACGCGTGGTGGCGGATCCGATTGCCGCAGCGATGGCGAATGAGCCTACTGCAAACCCAAAACTAGCCTTGCCAATCAATTTATTTGGAGAAAATCGTATGAATCGGATTAACTCTAGCGGCTTTAGTTTTGCGGAGATGCCTGTAATTACTGCCTTGCAGGCGGATATGGCACCGTGGTTAGTTAAAAATAATTACTTCGCGCAACCTATTGTGGCCGGTGAGTACATTAAAGGCACGCATCGCGATTTGCAAAGTCCAATTGATTTACTGCCCATTGGAAACGTAGAAGAGGCCGATGCAACCTTGGTCGATTTAGCGCTAAAAGTGATGGTTGGTTATCAGCCAGTGGCTGCTTTGGAACGCGCCAAAGTGCTAGAAAAAGCGGCTGATTTGTTGGAAGTTGAACGCCCAAAATTGCTGGCGCTATTGTGCCGCGAAGCTGGTAAAACGCGGCCTGACGCCCTGGGCGAAGTGCGTGAAGCCATCGATTTTTGTCGCTACTACGCTGAGGAAGTGCGCGAAAAATTTGTGAATCCGGTGTTGCTGCCGGGACCCACAGGTGAAACCAATGCATTAAACCTGCATGGCCGTGGCGTGTTTGTGTGCATCTCGCCATGGAATTTCCCGCTCGCTATTTTCATCGGCCAAATTGCTGCCGCCTACGCCGCAGGCAACGCGGTAATCGCTAAGCCTGCGGAGCAAACGCCGCTTATCGCGAGTGCGGCCGTACGCGTGCTGCTGCATGCGGGCATGGCTAACGACGCGATTGCCCTGATGCCCGGCGCTGGCGAAACCGTGGGTGCCGCGCTAGTGGCAGACGAGCGCGTGGCAGGCATTGCGTTTACTGGCGGCACCAACACCGCGCAAGCGATTAACCGTAGCTTGGCGCAACGTAAAGGCGCGCTAATCCCCTTCATTGCCGAAACGGGTGGGCTAAACATGATGATTGCAGATTCGTCCGCCTTGCCTGAGCAAATTGTAAATGACGTACTTACGTCTGCCTTCAATAGCGCCGGCCAACGCTGTTCAGCGCTGCGCATATTGTGCGTGCAGCGCGACATCGCGCCGCGTGTTGCCACCTTGCTGGAAGGGGCAATGGCACAGCTGCAAATGGGTGATCCTGCCAAACTTGAAACTGATATTGGCCCCGTGATCGATCGTGCAGCGCTCGACATGCTCGTCGCCCATCGTGAAAAAATGGCCGCGCAGTTTAGCCAAATTGGCCAAACTGTATTGCCGCGCGATATTCCGGCAGGGCATTTTTTCGCACCCTGCGCGTTCACGATTCCAAATTTGCAGGTGTTAAGCCAAGAAGTTTTCGGCCCGATTTTGCATGTGTATGAATTTGCGGGGGAAGATATTTTTAACGTGGTTGATACCATCAATATGTCTGGATATGGCCTTACCTTGGGCATCCACAGCCGAATTGAAGAAACCATCGCCGCTATTTGCGCGCGGGCTAAAGTCGGTAATATTTATGTAAATCGCAACCAAGTGGGAGCTGTAGTGGGCGTGCAACCGTTTGGCGGCGAAGGCTTAAGCGGCACAGGACCTAAGGCCGGTGGCCCGCATTATTTGATGCGCTTCTCATCCGAACGCTGCGTGACGGTGAACACGGCGGCAGCGGGTGGGAACGCGAGTTTGATTGCGGGAACGGAGTAGTTAGGTGGAAACAACACCAAAAATTATTATCATCGCAGGCCCTAATGGCGCTGGCAAGACCACATTTGCGCGAGAATTTTTGCCCAACGAAGCGCAGTGTTTAACCTTCATCAACGCTGATTTAATTGCGGCTGGATTATCTCCGTTCGCGCCAGAATTAGCTGCCATAAAAGCGGGTAAGTTGATGTTGCAAACCATTGCCGAACGAGTGGCAAAGCGAGAAAGTTTTGCCATTGAAACGACGTTGAGCGGCTTGGGTTATTCGCGCGCGATTCCGAAGTGGCAGGCGATGGGCTACGACGTGAAGTTAATTTTTTTAGAATTGCCAAGTGCAGCGTATGCTATCGCGCGGGTGGCTGCTCGGGTGGCGCAGGGCGGGCATCATATTCCTAATGACGTAGTGGTTCGCCGCTTCGCAGCCGGAATCAAAAATTTTGAAAGGGTTTATAAGCCCTTGGTGAATCGCTGGCTTCACTACGACAGCGCATGGATAGAAGTTAGTTTAATTGATTGGAGTAAATGATGCATACCAAATCCGACCCCAGCCTAGATTTAACAAAATACCCCAAGCATGTTTTAGAGGTGTCGGCTGCGCTACGGCGCGCGGCAGCAAAAGCGCGGCAACTGGCTATTGACACAAATACACCGTGGGTGGTCAGTGACGAAAAGTTAGCTCAAGGAGTGTCCGCCCCTCCTCGATCTACTTCGCAACTATAGTTTTTCAATATCCTCAGGCGCATGGGTGCCCGATAGCAACACCAGCATCGGCTTACCTTCTTCATCCCAGTAATCTACCGCATCTTGAAACAGTTCAATCACGGTTTCAAGCTCGCTTTCGTGGTGTTCGGCAAAGGCATCGGTGTGGTCGAAATAGATCAAATATCCGGCAGCGGGTGCCCATTCCATATCGGTTAAACAATCGTAGAACGCATCCCAGTTTTTACCGAAATCACTGGGAAAATGCAGCACGACTGATGAGTGATTTAAAAACTGTTCTTTGCCTTCAATTTTGGCACCCTCAAGGTGGTAAAACGCCAGCTTTGATTTCTTGGCAGCAGCGCTTAATTCTTTGATGCTGGCATGGTCTTTTAGCCAAAATACGCCGCTGGGCGTTTTGCTTGCGATGTGGGCTTGTAGGGCTTTTGAGGGCATACTATTTTCCTTAAATTCGGTGAAATGCAACGCCGTATGAGTGCCTTAGTTGGCGTTATTGTTTTATCCGCTTAAAGCTGGCGTAGTGGTCGTCGGTGTAGTAATACTCGCCCACTTCGCCCGCTACAATCCGCCGTGCCGCGCGATTTCGTGCGCCTGGGGTTTTAACGGTAAATTCGCGATAGTAGCCGCGTTTTTGCTTTGGCAGAATACGTTCGCGGTTAGAAAACACCACGCCGTCTTTCGGGTAATCGTAGGGGCCATTGCTTTTGATTTGCTTTAACGTGGTTTGCGCTTCTTTTGGCAATGCGCTTAGGTTGATTTCCCCAATTGTCGCGTTTACAGCGGCGCGGGCTTGTGCAGGCGTGGCCGTAAAGCTAAGTAGTGCTGCACAAAAAAGCATACTAAAAACCGCCAGCATGGCGATGGCGCTAGTTTTGACTATGGCTGTAAAGCCTTGTAAATAGGGCATCTTCGTTCCTTTATAAAACTATTTAAACTAGGTTATCAATAAGCTGCAATCAAGCTAGCGCATGAAACTCGATAGCGTTTATCTTAATCCTTTTTGCAGCCAATATGCGCAATCGAACTTTAGTTTTTGTGCAATCGTAGCGATTAGCGCTTGGCTTTTTCGGGGCAGTGCGGGCAGCGTTCGGCGTACAAAATCATTTGATGGTCTTTAATTACATAGCCCAATTGTTTGGCAATTTTTTCTTGGCGTTTTTCTATTTCAGCATCATGAAATTCTTCTACGTGGCCGCATGCAATGCACACAATATGATCGTGATGCGTGCCTTCGTTTAGTTCAAACACGGCTTTGCTGCTTTCAAAATGATGACGAATTAGCAGGCCAGCTTGCTCAAATTGCGTCAGCACGCGATACACGGTGGCTAAGCCAATATCTTCGTTTTCGTTAATCAGCAGTTTATAAACATCTTCCGCCGTGAGGTGGCGGGTTTCGCTATTTTGAAATAAATCGAGCACCTTTAGCCTAGGTAATGTTGCCTTAAGGCCGATGTTGCGGAGTTCTGCGGAATCAGACATGGGTAAGCGCTTTAAAATATTATTAGCTGCAATGATAAAACTATTTAGGCATGTGTAGTTCTAAACCTGCAATCCGTTGGCGATTAGTGGAGAGGCTAAAAGTCATTTTGACGCACTGAGGTATAATGCGCATTCTTTCGAGTCACGCAGTTCGTTGTTTTTCAAAGGCAAATGATTAAAAATGATGCAGAAAATATTTGGTAGTTTTGGTGCTGTAGCTGCAGCTGCGGTGCTCGCGTCTGGGCTGGCCGCGTGCGGCAATTTTGGCGTACACCGCATTGACATTCAGCAGGGTAATTTGGTTACCCAAGAATCGGTTGAAAAAGTAAAGGCCGGGATGTCTCGCAACGAAGTGCGCTTGGCACTTGGTACGCCGTTGTTACGGGATCCGTTCCGTGCCGATCGTTGGGATTATTATTTTAGTATTTCTCAAGGCGCTGGTGCCACGGACACACGCAAAGTCACCGTCACTTTTGCAGCGGATAAAGTGACAAAGGTTGAAGGCGTTGGCGTTGAAAACGAGATTTTTACCGGTGGTGTTGAAAAGCGCCGCAGCTACGAGACCGCACCGGGCGCGCCTTCCAAGCCACCGAAATCGTAACTGCAGTAATGACGCTTAAAATTTGCGTGGCCGGTGCTACGGGTCGGATGGGGCGAATGATCTTAGTCGCTGCCGCCGACCGAGCTGATTTGCAAGCCGCAGCCGCGTTGAGCCATGCCGACAGCCGCAATATTGGCGAAGTAATCTCCGGTGTGACAGTAACTGCCGATGCTCGTGCAGCTATTGCGTTATGTGATGTGCTAATTGATTTTTCAAAGCCTGAAGTATCGCTTGAAAATTTGTTGATTTGTGCGGCCCTGAACAAGCCCGCCGTGGTTGGCACAACAGGCCTGAGCGCCCCGCAATACGGGCATCTTCAGGCATTGTCTAAGAAAATTCCAATCGTGTTTTCAGCCAATATGAGCTTGGGCGTAAACGTGTTGCAGCGCTTGGTTGAGCTTGGTGCTAAAGCCTTGCGCGACCAAGCCGATATTGAAATTATTGAAACCCATCACAACCAAAAAGTAGATGCACCGTCAGGCACCGCACTCATGCTTGGCCGCGCCGCAGCTGCGGTGCTTGGGCAACCGCTGGACGACATCGCAGTGATGTCCCGTGAAGGCATTATCGGCGCGCGAAAGCCCGGCACGATTGGGTTTTCAACCGTGCGCGGCGGCGACATTATTGGCGACCATACGGTGTTATTTGCCGCAGCCGGTGAGCGGATTGAACTAACCCATCGCGCGCAATCCCGCGCTACCTATGCGCATGGCGCGTTGAAGGCTGCACAATTTGTCGCTACAGTGAAACCAGGTTTGTATTCGATGATGGATGTGCTGGGAATTTAAGCGTTATGTTGCTGTGCAGCAAAGGCACTTCTACGGTATAATTCTTCTTTAATCGCGTCAGCGGGAAAGCACCCAAAAAGGGGCTTTCCCGTTTTTGTATGTGCTTATTTTTCGTTGATGTTTTGTTGCTTTTTTGTTGACTCTATTTGGGGTGACTTTTGAATTCCGCTACTTTATCCGCACCACATTCTTCACCCCTCAATGATCTAAAAAACGCTTTATTTGCAGGCTGTGAACGCCCAGCCATCTTGGTTTTAGCCGATGGTGCCACTTTTGTTGGCCACGCGATTGGCGCGGACGGTACGGCAGTGGGCGAAGTAGTGTTTAACACTGCGATGACGGGCTACCAAGAAATTTTGACTGACCCTTCCTACATGGGGCAAATGGTCACACTAACCTACCCGCACATCGGCAATACGGGCGTGAACTTGGAAGATATGGAATCGCGCAAGGCTTATGCACAAGGCTTGATTATTCGTGATTTGCCGACCTTGGCTTCGAACTTTCGCATGACCCAAACATTGCCCGATTACTTAGCCGAAAATAATGTGGTTGGTATTGCAGGCATTGATACGCGCAGGCTTACACGTTTGCTGCGTGAAAAGGGCGCGCAAAACGGTTGTGTTTTTGTGGGCGAAGCCACCGCCGCCAATATCGCAACAGCCCTTGCAGCTGCGAAAGCCGCGCCAAATATGGCTGGGCAAGATTTAGCCAAGATGGTGAGTTGCGATAAACCCTATGTGTGGCGCACGGCATCGTGGCAGCTTGGTGCTAAGCCAGTTGAAGTAATTGATTCCAAATTTCATGTGGTGGCGTTTGATTACGGCGTGAAGCAAAATATTTTGCGCATGTTGGCTGATCGCGATTGCAAGGTCACTGTCATGCCAGCACTTACCACGGCGGCTGAAGCCTTGGCGCTAAAGCCCGACGGCGTGTTTTTGTCAAACGGTCCAGGCGACCCTGAACCTTGCACCTACGCGATAGCGGCCATTGCCGAAATTATCAAAGCGGGCGTTCCGGTATTTGGTATTTGTTTGGGGCATCAATTGTTGGCGCTGGCGTCCGGCGGCAAGACCATGAAGATGAAATTTGGCCACCACGGCGCTAATCACCCGGTGCAAGATTTAGCCACCGGCAAGGTCTACATCACCAGCCAAAATCACGGCTTTGCAGCAGACGAGGCTGCATTGCCCGCGAATTTAAAAGTCACGCATCGGTCCTTGTTTGACAACACCTGCCAAGGTTTAGAACGCACGGACGTGCCTGCATTTAGCTTCCAAGGCCATCCCGAAGCCAGCCCTGGCCCGCATGAAGTCGGCTATTTGTTCGACAAATTTGTCGCGATGATGGGCGCAAAAAACATCAATAAACGTAAATAATGAATGCCTGAAGATGCCCTATTTTTGGGCTTCTTCAAGGCATCTAAATGAATAAAAATCAACGGAATTAGTATGCCAAAACGTACCGACATAAAATCTATCCTCATCATCGGCGCAGGCCCCATCGTCATTGGGCAAGCGTGTGAATTCGATTACTCTGGCGCGCAGGCGTGTAAGGCCTTGCGCGACGAGGGCTTCAAAGTTATTTTAGTTAACTCCAACCCCGCCACGATCATGACCGACCCCGACATGGCGGACGTGACGTATATCGAGCCTATTTCATGGCAAATAATTGAAAAAATTATTGCCAAGGAGCGCCCCGATGCCTTGCTGCCAACAATGGGCGGACAAACCGCGCTTAACTGCGCGCTTGATCTTGATCGCCACGGCGTGTTGGCAAAGTACAACGTAGAAATGATTGGCGCTAGCAAAGAAGCGATTGATAAGGCGGAAGACCGCGCTAAGTTTAAAGCAGCCATGACTAAAATTGGCCTTGATTCTGCGCGTTCGCTTATCGCGCACTCGATGGAAGAAGCGCTGGTAGCCCAGCAATCTATTGGCTTCCCAGCCATTATTCGCCCAAGCTTTACCATGGGCGGTTCGGGCGGCGGCATAGCTTACAATCGCGACGAATTCGTCGAAATTTGCGAGCGCGGTTTAGAAGCTTCACCCACTAAAGAATTGCTTATTG
>JAYUOW010000282.1:0-3108 GCA_043760555.1 Betaproteobacteria bacterium | reverse complement strand
GCACGCATGTTTGCGAATGCGCGGGTGTGGGTTGCTTGATGTTTGCAGCAGCTTTGAAATAATTTTCTGGTTTAATATTTATTTTGTATTCGATATCTAGGTCATCATGAAATCAAAACTTTTAGTTTGCATCTCTCTCAGCGTATTTGCACTGTCGGCTTGCCAGCAAATACTGCCGCCGCCACAGCCAGTAGTGGCAAAAGCGCCAACCGCCGTCAAAGTAAAAATCATCGCCTTCAATGATTTTCACGGCAATTTACGCACCCCGGGAAACCGCGTGCCGATTGTAGACTCGGCTGCGCCCAACGGCTACCGCATGGAAGTGGCGGGCGGCATTGAGCAGTTTTCGGCGCTGGTAAAAACACTAAAAGCAAAGAACCCAAACAACGCCGTAGTAACTGCTGGCGACATGATCGGCGCGACTCCGTTGCTTTCGTCATTGTTTAACGATGAGCCAACCATTGAAGCCATGAATTTAGTCGGCGTGGATTTTCATGCGGTGGGAAACCATGAATTTGACTACGGCATTGCACATCTAAAACGGCTCGTTTATGGCGGCTGCAAGCTTGATAAAACCGGTAAGCCAGATTGCCAAGGCCGTGCGCCGTATCTAGGTTCAAAATTTCAATTTTTGGCCGCCAATGTGGATGAAACCGCGACCGGTAAAACCCTCTTCCCCGCTTACGCCATAAAAGAATTTGAAGGCGTTAAAGTAGGTTTTATCGGCTTGGTCACTAAAACTACGCCGTCCATCGTGCGCCCCGGCGGCGCAGCTGGCGTAGTGTTTCAAGACGAAGCCACTGCTGCTAACGCCGCTATCGTGCAGCTACGCAAACAAGGGGTTGAAGCCTTTGTGGTGATGATTCATGAGGGCGGCGAGCAAACTGGTGGCATTAACGAATGCGTCGACTTTAAGGGCAATTTGCTGCCGATTTTGGATGAGTTTGACCCCGCGCTTAACGTCGTGGTCAGCGCCCATTCGCACCGCTATCACGTGTGTGAGCGCGCGGGCAGGTTGGTGACAGGCGCGGGCAGCAACGGCACCTTGCTAACCGAAATTGACTTAACGCTGGACCGTGCCACCGGCAAAATTATAAGCAAGCAGGCGCTTAATTTAGTGGTGCCGCCAATGGGCGATAAAGACCCAGCGCTCACCGAATTAATTCGCCGCTACTCAGTGGATGCCGAGCCCTTAGAAAACCGCATTGTCGCAAAAATAGCTAAAGAATTATCGACGGTGACAAATGCCGTAGGCGAATCTCAACTAGGTAACTTGGTTGCAGACGCCCATTTATCGGGCACCTCCAGCCCTGATACAGGGGGGGCGGTAATTGCGTTTAACAACCCCGGCAGCCTTCGCGCACCGATTATTCCCAATGCCAATGGCGAAGTTAAATACGGCGATTTGTTCCGCCTACAACCCTTCGGTAACGACATCACCATCATGACGCTATCCGGCAAACAAATTAAAAACTTGCTAGAACAACAGTTCGGTGAAGACCGCCAACGCATCATGGGCGTGTCCGCAGGCTTCAGCTATACCTACGATGTAAAACGCGCCAAAGGCGACCGCATACTGGCTGAAACCATGAAGCTAAACGGTGCCGCCATCGGTGCTGAGCTGCAATATCGAGTTGCCGCCAATAGCTTCTTAGCCGGTGGATCAGAAGGTATGTTGGTGTTCCAAGAAGGCACCGATCGCCAAGCAGGGCTGCTAGATTTAGAAGCGGTGGTGGGCTTTTTAACCGCCAACTCGCCGTACACGCCACCGATGGTTGGGCGGATTACGCGGTTGAATTAAGCCGCGATTTGGTGTGGGATGATGCTCCAAGATAGCCTATTTTAGGGCTTCTTGGGGCAAATTTCGTCGGCTAAATTAGTCGGTGTTTTATGCGTTAAATCTGCGGTTTGCGTTGATGTTTGCATCGCAGTATGATGAGCGAAGGATAAATCATGACAAACTCAAATTTCATTGAATCGAACGCAGGTATTTTGAGCGGCACGCCAGTTTTTATTGGTACCCGCGTACCTGTTCGGATTTTATTTGAATTTCTCGAAACTGGTGAAACGTTGGCAGAGTTTTTGGATGAGTTCCCTTCCGTCTCGCGCAAAATGGCGGTGGGCGTTTTGCAGGAAGCCAAGCACGCGGTAGCTGATGCGCATCCTGCTTGATGAATCGGTACCGAGGAAGCTCGGATTTGTTCTGCCCGGACATTTCGTGCGGACGGTGCAGTTTATGGGGTGGAGTGGGTTAGTCAACGGTAAGCTATTGGCGGTCGCTGCCACCGATTTTGACGTGTTAGTGACGGGTGATCGGAATATGCAGTACCAGCAAAGTGCTGCGTCTCTGCCAATGTCGGTCGTCGTTTTAGTCGCATCAAGCAATAAGCTTGAAAGTTTTTTGCCACTTGTTGGTCAGTTGCTCGACGAGCTGCAACACTTGGCAACTCCGCGCTTCGTCGTAATTCAATCTGACAATTAGCCCGATGGCAATGCTGCGCCCCGCCAGCATTCCGCGGCGTGGTAGTTGGCCGCGATCTGCTCGTCGCCGCGTCCTCGCTGTGATCATGTAAATGTTTCACCCCCAAATCTGTTGCACCGCTACAACAGATTATTTGTGTCATTTTGCAATCAAGTAAAAGCCAGACTCGTTTTTACTTTAGTAGCGTACGCTAACTAGCTGTTTTAATTACGCTAATTTTTAATTTAGAGCCTTTGCTCCAGCATAGTTGTTCCATACTAGTCTTGGTTCCGTCATAATCATGGGGTAAAAAGACTGGTTACGAGCAATTGATGTTTTTACCCGCGCAATTGCTACAACTAATCTCAATTTTTCCCAATCAAGGACAATAATTGCCATGAAGAATTCCAACCGTTTCCGTCTTTCGAAAGTTGCTCTGTGCGTTGCTATCGCGCTGGGTACCGTGCCTGCGTTGGCACAAAACACCACTTCTGCTTTGGGTGGTCGCGTTACTGCATCTGACGGCAAGCCTGCCGCTGGTGCCACCGTTAAAATTGTGCATTTGGAATCTGGTTCCACTAGCAACGTGGTGGCTGATGCGGATGGTCGTTACACGGCGCGCGGCTTGCGTGTGGGTGGGCCTTACA
>JAYUOW010000281.1:0-8870 GCA_043760555.1 Betaproteobacteria bacterium | reverse complement strand
GACTTAACCAAGCTAATGCAAGCCATGCTCACTAGCGATGCGTTTTATGCGCTGGATAATCGCGGTACGTTAATTAAGTCGCCAATCGAATTTGTTGTCGGTACGATCAAAACCTTCAACGTCAAACCCACCAACGTGCGGCCGTTTGTATTGCAGTCCGGCGTGCTGGGACAAAACTTATTTTTGCCACCAAATGTAAAAGGTTGGCCGGGTGGCGAAGTGTGGATTAACAGTGCATCGCTGTTGAACCGCAAGCAAATGCTGGATCGCTTATTTGGCACTGAAGATCGCATGGAAGCGGTGATGGCAAGCATGGACACCATGGCCGAAATGAATGGCGAAACCTTGCCCAGCAAAGATGCGCGTATCGCGCGCAGAATGGAACGCACCATGGGTGGCGTGCAGATGAATTTGCCAGCGTTTGCTAAGTCGTTTGTACGGCCAGATGGCGAAGCTGCGATGCGCCGCGTGGTGCTAGCGATTGCGCCAGTAAATCCGCCTAGAGCAGGTGCGGGTGGCATGGCGATGGGCGATGACCAAGCGTTGTTAACGCTACGGCACTTGGTGAATGATCCGGTTTATCAGCTTAAATAATGCAATTGCCGAACTTAAATTTTAAACGGAGTACGTTATGAGTCAGTCTAATTTCACTTCAACGCGTCGTCAGTTTTTGCGGGGCGCATCGGGCGTGGCGGCGGGCTTGGGTAGCGCCTTGCTCGTGCCAGCATGGGCGCAAGAAGTATCGCAATCGGTAGTCAGCAAAGCGCTGACGCCCAAAGCTGGAAATTACCAAAATATCCTGATTTTAATCGAGCTAAAAGGTGCTAACGACGGGCTAAATACCGTTGTGCCTTATACCGACCCTAAATACGCAGAAATTCGCCCAAAAATAGCCTTAAAACCCGATCAATTGCTAAAAATTAGCGATAAAGAAGGTCTGCATCCGTCGCTGGAGCCACTGATGGCGCTATGGTCGCAAAAAGAGCTCGCAATTGTGCAAGGCATCGGCTATCCAAAGCCCAATCAATCGCATTTTCGTTCAATTGAAATTTGGGATACAGCATCCAGCAGCGATGATTATTTAGACGCGGGTTGGCTGGCGCGCACCTTCCGCAGCTCACCGGTGCCGGTAAAATTTGCGGCCGATGGCGTGGTGGTGGGTTCTAACGATATGGGGCCGTTGTCAGGCCTTGGCGTGCGCGCTATCGCGTTGGCCGATACCGCACAGTTTTTGCGAAATGCAAAGTTAGCTAAAACCAACCAAGACACCCGTAATGCGGCTCTCCGCCACTTGTTGAATGTGGAAAATGAGATCGTTCACGCGGCCAGCAAAATGAACACCAATTATGTATTTAAAACTGAGTTCCCTAAAAGCGGATTTGGTTATCAAGTGCGCACTGCGGCTCAGTTGGTCGCGAGCAAAGCGGGCACGGCAGTGGTGCGTTTAACCTTGGGCGGCTTTGATACGCATGCAGGCCAACTGGGCACGCACGCTAATTTGCTGAAAGAATTAGCCGATGGCATGGTGGCGCTCAAAGCTGCGATGCAAGAGCTAAATATGTGGAACAACACGCTGGTAATGACCTACGCCGAATTTGGCCGCCGCGCTAAGGGCAACGACAGCAGCGGCACCGATCACGGCACGGCGAACGTGCATTTTTTAACGGGCGGCAAAGTAGCGGGTGGCTTGTATGGCGAGGCACCGCAGCTAAACAAGTTAGACGGTAATGGTAATTTACCGTTCGCAGTTGATTTCCGATCGCTGTATGCGACCATTATTGATCAATGGTGGAACGGCGATTCGCAAGCGGTGTTGAACGCTAAGTTTGCGCATTTGCCGGTACTAAAAGCGTAAGTTTTATCGGGGTTGATCCCCTAAAATGGGCTGAATGCGGGATAATTGGCAACCTAATTTTCTTGCCTTCAGCCCGTGAATATTCTTGCCATTGAATCCTCTACACCGTCTTGCTCTGTTGCCTTGTGGGTCGGCAATGGGGTGGTGGCCGCGCGCGAAATGCTGGCGAAAGATGTGCCTTCACGGCAATACGTTGGCTTGTTCTCGCAGTCTTTGCCAATTACGGCAACATTGGCAGCCAAAAATTCTGACGTATTGCTAGGCGAAATTCGCACGCTGTTGGCGAGCGCAGGCGTGAGTATGCGGCAGCTGGATGCCATTGCATTTGGCGCAGGGCCGGGCGCGTTTACCGGCGTGCGCGTGGCTTGCGGCGTGGCGCAAGGGATGGCAATGGGCTGCGATATTCCGGTGTTGCCGATCGGTAATTTATTGGCTTTAGCTGGACAACACATGGCGCAACAGCCAGTATCAGTGCTTAGCGTGCTCGATGCGCGCATGGGCGAGGCCTACATTGCAGGTTATCGGATTGCGGCATCTGGCGTTGACGCAACAGAAATTATCGCGCCGCAACTCATCGTTAATATTGTCGCTGGCACCAGCGCGTGGCCAGCAAATATGTTCGACACCGCGTGGCATGTGATGGGCAGCGGCGGGCATTTATTGCCGCCTGAATTTGCAGCAACGGCGATAAGTAAAAACGCCACAGTGATTCCCCACGCCATTGAAATCGCGATGCTAGGGGCGGCTGCATTTACGCGGGGTGAAGCGATTGATTGTGCCTACGCAATTCCGCTTTATCTGCGCAATAACGTCGCGCAGACCATTGAAGAACGCCGTAAATCGGGCGTCTCCAAGGCATTGGCAGCAGGAATTTTAGCGTGAGTGCGCAATTTAGCGTTGAGCCATCGAGCCATTTTGGTGCGCAATTATTGCCACCTTTCGGGCTAACGCGTCGCGCGCTGGCAGAAGTTGATTTATTCCACGTGGCTAATTTAGAGGCCAGTGTGTATGCGTTTCCATGGTCGTTTGGCAACTTTAAAGATTCACTCACGTCTGGCTATCGATGCTTTGGATTGTTTGACGCCAAGCGGCTTGTCGCCTACACCATCGTCATGGTTTCATTGGACGAATCGCATTTGCTAAACGTCGCGGTAGTCGGCGATTTGCAATCAAAAGGGGTAGGGCGCTTTATGCTCGATTGCGCCATTGCCGACGCCAAAGCTGCACATTGCGAAATGCTGTATTTAGAAGTACGCCCCAGCAACGCGGTGGCGTTGAGTTTGTACGATAAAATGGGGTTTAAGCAATTAGGCCAGCGCCGTGATTATTATCCAGCGCTTGGAGGCCGTGAAGATGCCCTATTTTTGGGCATCTACATCGGGTCTAAGCTACAAATTCCAAATTTTGAAAGCGAACAGCTGCAATGATGCGCGATGACGAAACCTTTTTAAGTGAGCTCGAGCTTTGGCCATTGGTCAAAATTCAGCGCGCTGCGCACGGCTTGCCTTCGTTGACTGCCACGACGCCCCCTGCGCGCGAGGTAAATCTGAAGCGCAGCGCCATGCCACCATCTGCTGCCACCGCGAATCGTTTGAGTACCGCTTCACCCGTGGCGCAAGATTATGCGCGCCAGACAGCGGTACCCAATCCAGCGCCACCACCAGCGCCGCCACCAGCGCGATTTGCGCCGTCCGTAGCTGCTAAATCTGTTGCAGAGCCAGAAACCGTACTCGATCCAAATCGTGCCCCAAAAATCGCGGCGCTCGACTGGTTAGCCCTGCAAAATCAAGTATCCGCGTGTGCCGATTGCGGCCTGTGCAAACAACGCAAACAGGCCGTGTTCGGCAGTACCGTTATGAAGCCCGCCACATGGATGTTCGTTGGCGACGCCCCTGGAGCGGAAGACGACGCCCAAGGCGAACCATTTTTAGGCGAAGTAGGGCAATTGGTTGACGGCATGTTGCGCGCAGCTGGATTAACGCGCGGCGATGATGTGCTAATGACGAATGTAATTAAATGCCGTCCCCCCGGCAATCGTACGCCCACCGCAGCCGAAGTTGCCACCTGCCTGCCGTATTTGCAACGCCAAATCGCACTCGTGCAGCCAAAAATAATCATCGCCTTCGGCAAAATCGCCACGCAAGCGCTCACCGGTTCTGAGCTTCCGATTACGCAACTTCGCGGCGCTGTACATATGGTGGCAGGCATCCCGCTAATCGCCACCTTTAACCCCGCGTTTTTGCTGCGCAATATGCCGGAAAAAGCGAAGGTGTGGGAGGATATTTTGTTGGCCAAGAAAACGCTGGCCGAGCTGGCGTGAAAATGCCCTGAAGAAGCCCTATTTTAGGGCGTTTCCAAGGCATTGTATTGAAGTAACTAAAATAATTAAAACGATTTTAGCCCTTGCAAACACCCAAATATTTGCCCTCAAACTCCACTGAAAAATCACGCATCGTTGCGGGCAATCCTGCCGCTTTTTCACCAGTGAGTTTGGTTTTAGTCGTGCCTTTCATATTGCCGTTGGCAAAGGTCATCGTGTTGGATGCGGTCACGCCTTCTTTTTCGCAAACCATGTCGTAGGCTAGGCTATCTTTGGTTTGTTTTACGTTTTTTAGCTGGCACGATGTGCCTTTGGCAGGCGCGTCGGCTTTGAAGTCGAGAAATTGATTTTTCGATAGTTGCTCATCAGTTACGCAAAAAATGGTCGCGGGCGGTGCCGTGCCCGCCGCAGCACCGGTAACTTTGATCGACATGGAATATGAGCCCGCCTTAACGAACTGTTTGAAATCAATGGATTCGGCCATCGCGGACAGATTGAAGGCGGCGATTGAGCAAGCAAAAATTGAGATGATTCCACGGGTTTTCATAGGGTTTCCTTAAATAAAAAGCGAACAGGCAGTGCTAAAACTGCACGCCTGCTGACACATAACGCGGTGGCATGATAACAGTTGACTCTGGCAGTGCACCGCTTTTGTGCAGAATCGCGTAGCGTAATGCGGATTCTGCCCTTAAAATGGTCGCATCAGCAAATCTATCGCGCAAAAATGCAAAATACCCATTTAAAACAACAACTTCGCGCGCACACGCAAGCGCTGCGCTTGCGCATTTCCGCGCATGATCGGGCGTTGGCTACGTTAAAAATCGCCGCGCGATTGGCGCAGCTACCTGCGTACATCTCGGCGCAGGCGGTGATAGGTTACTGCGGGAGCACGCAACGGGGTGAAATAGATACGCACCCGATGCTTCAAACCGTACTTGAAAGCGGTAAACTGCTGGCCTTGCCACGGGTAGAAGGTGGGTTGGCCGATGGCAAAATGATGTTGTTGCAAATAACTGATTTAAAGCTGTTGGAGCCCAACAGGTTGGGCATTTTGGAGCCGCCAGCAGATGCAGATGTTATCGCATTATCGGCACTAGATTTGATCATTATTCCCGGCACTGCATTTGATCGTAAAGGCAATAGATTAGGGGCTGGCGGCGGGTTTTATGATCGGCTGTTGGCTGTTAAAAATCATCCGAAAACCGTTGCGCTGGCTTTCGATTGTCAGCTAGTAGATTGCGTGCCGGTGGCGCAACACGATGTATCCGTAGATTTTATTATTACCGAATCACAAACTATTGATTGCAGAAAATGAGCGCACTAATAATTGATGGCAAAAAAATATCTGACTACTACCGCCAAGAATTTAAATTGCGCGTAGATCAACTGCGGCTCGACGGCGTACAACCCGGATTAGCAGTTGTGATTGTTGGCGAAAATCCCGCTAGCCAAGTGTATGTGCGCAACAAAGCCAAGGCTTGCGAATCTATCGGCATGCATTCCGAAATTCATGCCATGGCTAATGCGACTACGGAAGCCGAATTGCTGCAAAAAATTAACGCACTCAATGAAGACGCCCGTATTCACGGCATCTTGGTGCAGTTGCCGGTACCAGCACACATTAATACGCAACGTGTTTTAGAAGCCATAGCACCCGATAAAGACGTAGATGGATTTCATTTTGTAAACGTCGGCGCGCTGATTTTTGGCACGCCGGTATTTCCGCCTTGCACGCCGTGGGGCGTGATGAAAATGCTGGAATACAGCCAAATAAATGTTGAAGGCATGGATGCCGTGGTGATTGGCCGTTCCACCATTGTGGGCAAGCCGCAAGCGCTAATGCTAATTAACGCGGGTGCCACAGTAACCGTGTGCCACTCCAAAACCAAAAATTTAATTGAGCACATAAAGCGTGCGGATTTAATCGTGGCCGCCATTGGCCGCGCTAATTTTGTCACCGCTGATATGGTGAAGCCCGGTGCCGTGGTGATTGACGTTGGCATCAATCGCCTGCCCGATGGCAAGTTGTGCGGTGATGTGGACTATGCCGCCGTGGCAGCCATTGCCTCGGCCATCACGCCTGTGCCGGGGGGGGTAGGGCCGATGACGATCACCATGCTGCTTGGCAACACGCTTAAATCCGCTGAACGAAAACACCCGCGCCATGCTTATGCTGGCGAAACTCATTTGGCGTAAATCTCTATGAATCTAACGCATAAATTCCTGCAAAGTGCCACCAGTTCTGGCTTTCACACCCTGCATTACACCGAATGGGGTGCAGCGGATAATCCCAACGTGGTTGTTTGCGCCCACGGCCTAACGCGGTGTAGTCGCGATTTTGATTCTCTGGCGGCCAGACTTTCCAGCAACTTTCGTGTGATTTGTCCGGATGCCGTGGGCAGGGGAGAAAGCGCTTGGTTGACCAATAAGGCCGACTACCAGTATCCCCAATACATCGTCGATTCTACGGCGCTCCTAGCGCGTTTAAACGCTGAAAGCGTCCAATGGCTGGGCACCTCCATGGGCGGTATTTTGGGCATGTTGTTGGCCAGCATGCCAAATTCGCCCATTCGGCGCTTGGTGGTAAACGACGCGGGCACCCATATTCCCAAGGAATCCCTTGAGCGCATTGCGCTTTTCGTGGGTAAATCGCCCGCGTTTGAAAATGTAGAACAAGTGATTGCCGCCGTAAAAACCGTCAGCCCGTTTGGGCCGTTATCTGAAGCGCAATGGAATAGCTTAACGAGGCCGCTAGTGAAGCAGCGCGATGACGGTAGGTGGGTGTTCCGCTACGATCCTGGCGTGGGTGATGCGTTTCGCGCAAAGCCAGCGGTAGATATTGATTTGTCACCGTACTGGAACGCAATTACTTGCCCCACACTGCTGTTGCGCGGTGCGCTATCGGATTTATTGCTGCCGCAAACCTACGCGGCAATGTGTAAAAAACCTGGGGTGTCTGGCCTAGAAGTTGCCAACGCGGGTCACGCACCCATGCTGCAAGATGCGCCAACACAAGATGCAATTATTAAATTTTTAAGCGCACCGTCTTAATGTCGCAAGCCGAAGTTATTATTGTCGGCGGTGGGCATAACGGCCTAGTGTGCGCTTGCTATTTGGCTGCAAAAGGCCATTCGGTGCGGGTTTTGGAGCGGCGACACATTGTGGGTGGCGCTGCGGTGACGGAAGAATTTCATCCGGGCTTTAAAAATTCAACGGCCAGTTATACGGTGAGTTTGCTGCATCCAAAAGTAATCAAAGATTGCCGCTTAGTAGAACGCGGCTTAAAAATTATTGAACGGCCTTACAGTAATTTTTTGCCGCTCGACAATGGCGAACACATAAAAATTGGCGGTGGATTAGCGGCCACACAAGCAGAGGTAGCGCGCTTCAGTTTAAAAGATGCGCAGGCGCTTCCCGCCTACTACACCATGCTCGAAACCGTGGCGGACGTGCTGCGCGATACCTTGCTTACAACACCACCAAACGTGGGTGGTGGCATAGGTGATTTTTTAGCCAGTATTAAATTATTAAGCCGCTTCAAAGCCCTGTCCATGGCGGCGCGGCGCGATGTGCTGGATTTATTTACCAAGTCCGCGGGCGAGGTGCTGGACGCTTATTTTGAATCCGTGCCCATCAAAGCCGCTTTCGGTTTTGACGCCGTGGTGGGCAATTTTGCTTCGCCCTACAGCGCTGGCAGTGCCTATGTGTTGCTACACCATGTGTTCGGTGAAGTAAACGGTAAAAAGGGCATCTGGGGGCACGCAGTGGGTGGCATGGGCGCGATTACGCAAGCGCTCGCAGCGGAAGCCGTATCGCGCGGCGTGCAAATTCAAACTGAGGCCGAAGTAGCTGAAGTGTTAGTTGAAAGCGGGTCAGCCTGCGGTGTGCGTTTAACGTCTGGCGACGTGCTACGCGCTAAGCGGGTAGTGTCAAACTTAAACCCAAAATTGCTGTTCGGCAAATTGGTGTCGGGTCAACACCTTGACGCCGATTTTTCGCAACGTATCAGCAATTATCAATGTGGCTCCGGCACTTTCCGCATGAACGTAGCACTTGATGCCTTACCCAATTTCAGCTGCATGCCGCACAGCAATATTGACGGCGCTAGTCATCATCAATCCGGCATCATCATGGCACCCAGCATGGCCTATATGGAACGCGCTTTTTTTGATGCCAAGCTCAACGGCTATTCAACCAAGCCCATCGTTGAAATACTTATTCCCAGCATCGTCGATAATAGCTTGGCACCTGCAGGCAAGCACGTTGCCAGCCTATTTTGTCAACACTTCAACCCGAAGTTAGATGCAGGGCAAAGCTGGGATAATTTGCGGCAAACAGCGGCTGACATTATCATCGACACCGTCAATAGCTACGCGCCAAACTTCAAGCAAAGCATTATCAATAGCCAAATTCATTCGCCCCTAGATTTGGAACGTAAATTCGGGCTGGTAGACGGCGATATTTTTCACGGTCGTTTGAGTTTGGATCAACTATTTAGCGCCCGCCCAATTTTAGGCCACGGCAACTACGGCACTCCCATCAAAGGCTTGTATCAATGCGGCTCGGGCACGCATCCAGGTGGCGGCGTGACGGGTGTGCCGGGACATAATGCGGCGCGGGAAGTATTGCGGGGGTGGTAACAAATTGCACTTATGTCGGTTGGGTTGGTGTTTAGCCCAACATCGGTAGAAAAAG
>JAYUOW010000280.1:0-8888 GCA_043760555.1 Betaproteobacteria bacterium | reverse complement strand
CATTTCGGGCAAGGTACGCACCATCACGGCGACAGCTTTTCCGGCGTAAGTGGCTAACTTTGCTTCCAACTGGGCCTTCACTTTAGTAGCGCTCAACTCACTTTTAAAAACCACATTACCGCTGGCAATGTAGCTACGCACGCCGGTAAAACCTAAGTCGCAGCACATAGCTTGCAAATCGGCCATCGGCAATTTGCCGGTGCCACCCACATTTACGGCGCGTAATAGTGCAATATAGATTGTCATCGACAAATTATCCGTTGGTGGCAGGTAACGTTATGGTGCATATTTTAAAATAATAGTGCTGCATAACAGTCATCGGGGCAAATAGCCAAAAAATGGATCCACGCACCACACTCATTATTGTCACCATCATGATGCTCCTCAACGGTGCCGTGCTGGGTCTTATGCACCGTGATTTATCGCAAGACGTGCAACCAGCCGCGCGCGATTGGCGCATCGGTACCCTACTGGCGGCAGGAGGGTGTGTGCTATTGGCGGTGCAAGATAGCCTACCGCTAGGCTTCATTTTGCCGATAGGCAATGCCTGCTTACTAATATCTATGGCTCTCTATTTAACCGCAGTACAGCGCTTTGATAAGCTAGCTGTTAGCGCTTGGGTTTTGATGCCCATTACGCTCTGTACGGCGGGTATTTACTGGGCATCAGCAATCGCGCCAAGTATGGCGGCACGTTCGGTTATTAGCTCGCTCGGCTGGTTCATTCTGATGTCGTTGATTGCAAAAAGTTTAATCAACGGGGGTCGTAAAGATGCCACCGCTAATGCCGCCCAGGGATGGGAAAAAAACTACGCCAATAGCCGCTACGTGCTCATCGTGATGGTTTGCGTTGTTGCACTTAGTATGGCGATTCGCGCATGTTACTTTGCACTAAATCCGCAATATGCCACGTCACTTTTAGTAAGTGGGCAATGGATTAACACGGCAACAATGATTCTGCCGGGCGCATTGCCAATTGTTGGTACCACGGTATTCATCATGATGTGCTCAGAACGCCTGCGTGCGCAATGGATGCACGCCGCATCGACCGACTATTTAACGGGACTACCCAACCGCCGCACGATTAGTCAAATTGCGGCGACGCGCATGGCAGCCACTCAACAATTAGGTAAACCCCTCACCATTGCGCTTATTGATATCGACCATTTTAAGAAGATAAACGATACCTATGGCCATGATGTGGGTGATGAAGCGCTAAAACATGTTGCCAACATCCTCAAACTTAACTGCACCAATTCCAGCGGCAGCGCTATCGTTGCGCGACAGGGCGGTGAGGAGTTTTTGAGCCTGCTAACGCCCGACGACGGCAACACTGCTGCCGTGGCAGAATTATTTCGCGCAGCGCTCGAAGGCGCGCCATTTACGCATGGGAACGAAAAAATTAGCATAACAATATCGCTAGGGGTAGCCAGCACACGCGCCAACGAAACCCAAATCACCCACGCCCTAAAACGCGCAGACCAAGCGCTGTATGCCGCAAAAGCGAAGGGGCGAAATCGGGTGGAAATTGCGGGTTAAGTATTATTTTCTATGCCATTTATGGGCTGTAGACGCCCTATTTTAGGGCATCTTCAGCCTTATCTTCGCTAACTCAATGTGCGACGAAGAACTACACGCTCCATAATTTCTTCCACACCAAACCTTACTTTTGGGGGAATACGAGCGGCGGGATAAAACGCTTCGACTAAAGACAATGCATCAGCGGCATCGGCAATATTGGCTTCGTTAGCCAGTGCTTCAATATCAGAAATATCGTGAGAGCCTTCTATGCCTTCAGGGCGCATCGCCATGCACTTCATGGCAAATAAATACTCTGCTGTAGGCAGATGAATACGTAAGCCGCCTTTGGCAGAAGCTTCAAAACCGACCATTAAGCGCATTTGCTCGCTCGCAGATGTAAAGCCCTTTACGCCGTCATTTAGCCAGTTTTGTGGCCAGCTTTCTTCTGCCGCAATTTCTGCCGCAACGATGCGCAAGAATTGCGGCGCGCCGTGGACGACGGCGTCAACATCGCGCGTAGCATGACGTATGTTGAAAGCAATCGCTAACGCCGCGCCGCCATAGATGGATAAATCAACCAGAATACCAGCTGCCTTCGCACGGACATCAATTTTTGTTAAACCGCGAAGAATATCTTCTTTTTTAAGCATCACCATAAATTGCCTTCATGTTAATTGCCGCAAGGTTGCTCAATCAGCCAATGCCAATTTTGTCTTTTCTCGGACGATAAAGCGGGTCTGCGCCAACAAAAATCATCCGGCGTCGAAACGCCGTCGGGCTCTCTACCAGCAGCGTTGCTTTTAACGATTCCAATCCGCAAGGGAAATAGGGGCGTTTTAAAAATCTCGTTGGCTCTGTTGCCCATTTTGGAATGGCGAAATCATTGCGCAAGGAGAGGTGCTCGGCCACCGCACCTAAGTAGGCATTAGTGCGCACGTTGTTCGTAAGCGCAGGCTCGGGCAGAAGCATAGAAGCACGTAGCGTTGGATCAGCCTCGACATAAAACTCGTCTAAGAATTCTCGCAAAAAACTGTCCACATTGCCCATCGCTGTACCCCACGATTCGACCTCTTCAAGGGTTCGCGGTCTCCGACTTGTACTCAGCGTATTAAAATTTATTTGTACTGACATTTCCGCCACCTCTTAAAATGCCTGAAGACGCCCTAAAATAGGGCATCTTCAGCCCACAAAAAGCACGCTTATTTCACCGTCACCCGTGCAAACTTACGCTTACCCACTTGCGCCACTACCGTTTTCCCAGCTTCAATAACGCAAACTTTTTCGCTAATTTTTTCACCATCAATTTTTACACCACCTTGCTCAATCATGCGGTTGGCTTCACCAATGGATGGCGTTAAGCCTGCTTGTTTTAGCAGTTGCGGTAGGGCAATTTTGCCATCAGTTGCGTTTACGGTTACGTCAGGAATTTCTTCAGGTACGCCACCGTGGGCGCGGGCGTCAAAGTCTTGCAACGCCCCTTCTGCTGCGGCTTGCGAATGAAAGCGTCGCACGATTTCTTGCGCAAACGCCACTTTAATATCGCGCGGATTTTTGCCTGCGGCGACTGCTTCGCGCAATGCGGCTTGCTCAGCGGGCGACTGACGCGAAAGTAAGGTTAGCCACTTCCACATGGCGCTATCCGATATTGACATAATTTTGCCGAACATATTGTTTGGCTCATCCGTAATAGCCACATAATTGTTTTTCGACTTCGACATTTTTTCTACGCCATCCAAGCCTTCAAGCAGGGGCATGGTGATGATGCACTGCGGCTCCTGACCTTCTTGGCGTTGCAGTTCACGACCAACCAGCAAATTAAATTTTTGATCGGTGCCACCAAGCTCCACGTCGGCTTTCAGCGCAACAGAATCGTAGCCTTGCATGAGCGGGTATAAAAATTCATGGATCGAGATGGGCACATTGCCTTGAAAGCGCTTAGTGAAATCATCGCGCTCAAGCATACGCGCGACGGTCCAGCGCGAGGCGAGTTTAATCACGCCGGTAGCGCCCAACTGATCGCACCATTCAGAGTTGTAGCGAATCTCGGTTTTAGCAGCATCAAGCACCAAACTGGCTTGGGTGAAATAGGTTTTAGCGTTTTCAGCGATTTGCTCGCGCGTGAGCGGCGGGCGCGTGGCGTTGCGGCCGCTTGGGTCACCGATCATAGACGTGAAATCACCGATTAAAAAAATGACAGTGTGGCCTAAATCTTGAAACTGCCGCAGTTTATTGAGCACCACGGTATGACCCAAATGGAGATCGGGCGCGGTGGGATCGAGCCCTAATTTAATGCGTAGCGTGCGCCCGCTTTCGAGCTTTTTGCGCATTTCGGCTTCAACGATGAGCTCGTCAACGCCGTGCTTAATGATGCTTAAATCAGCATCTACTTTAGCTGGGTCAACCTTCACAATTTGGTTCGGATTTACAATATTAGTCATTGATTATTCATCACTTTTTTAAAAATGTTAACTACTGCTGGGGCAAGGATTAGCGGTTTTTGGTATGATGCGGACAGCCTGTAATTCACCATCACACCTTACTTTGCCCCAATGAGCGCACCAACGCACCCGATAAAACCTAAAATGGTAGCGCAAAAACTGCTGGGCTTACTGATTCGTGCAGGCCGCAAGCTAGGCCGCGCTGTCGCGAGTTTAAGCAAAACCGCTTGGCAAACTTTTCCTAAGCGCATTGTATTAGCGTTGGGCGTGTTGCTGCTACTGCCCGCTTTTGGCCTATTGACGGCCTTCGGCGTGGCACCTGACACTGCCACGGAGCAGCTCACACGCCAAAAAATTACCGAAACTCTAGTGTTACCGCCGCTGCAATCTAACAGCGTGGCAACGGAAACTTTTTTGGCCCTTGATCGGGTGCAGCGCGGCGATTCTGTGGCGTCAGTTTTAGCGCGGCTAAACGTAAACGATACCGCCGCGTTTAATTATTTACGCACCGCGCAAGATGCCCGCATCATTTATCAACTGCGTCCTGGCCGCAGCATGCAGGCCACCACCGATGGCACGGGTAAGCTTAAACAACTACGCTATTTTTACGGTAGTGAAAAATATCTTGATGTGTCGCGCAAGCCCGATGGGGGCTTTGCTGCCGCAGATAAGCCTTTGGTGCCGACGGTGCAAATTCAGCAAAAAGCGGGTGTGATTCGCTCATCCCTTTTTGGCGCGACGGATGCACTAAATATACCTGACGCCATCGCCACGCAAATTGCACGGGTGTTTTCTACCGACATTGATTTTCATATTGATTTGCGGAAGGACGATACGTTTTCAGTGGTGTACGAAATGCTATTCCAAGATGGCGAATACCTGCGGCCGGGGCGCGTATTATCGGCGCAGTTTGTTAATAACGGCAAAACCTTTGAAGCGTTTTTATTTACTGATCCTGAAGGCAATGAAAATTATTTTTCAGCCGATGGGTCGAATCGCGCAAAGTCTTTTTTACGATCACCGTTGGAGTTTTCTCGCGTGTCGTCTACATTCGGTGCACGTTTCCACCCGATTTTTAAAAACTGGCGGCAGCATACCGGCGTTGATTTTGCAGCACCCCAAGGTACCCGCATTTGGGCGGTTGCCGACGGCATGGTGGACTATGCAGGCGTAAAAGGTGGTTACGGTAATGTAGTTGAAATCCGCCACAGTGGGGCTGTCACCACGCTTTACGCGCACCTAAACGGCTTTGCGCCCAACGTGCGCAAGGGCTCGCGCGTGCGCCAGGGCGAGGTGATTGGTTTTGTAGGTAAAACAGGTTTTGCGACCGGTCCGCATTTGCACTATGAATTTAAAATTGCGGGGCAACACCAAGACCCAATGCGCGTGGCGCTACCAAAAGCGGATCCGCTGCCTGCGCAATACAAAACGCAGTTTTTAGCCGTCGCCAAACAGCAAGGCGCACAGCTTGCCGCATTGCGCGACGTGATGGTCGAAAATAAGGGCGCGCAAAACCTGCGGTTTGAATAGCATACGCAGAGCACAATCTGTCGCTGTTTTAGCCACATCTACAAAATGTGACACGTGACACATTACCGAATTAGCAGGCGCATCAACGTCAAATTCCATCACGCCAGAATGCCTGAAGACGTCCTAAATACGGGCATCTTCAGGCATTTTTGTTAGCGTTAACTACGTTGCTTAACACAAAGCTCGGCACAAACAAGACCTAATTAAGCCATGCTTTATTTACATTTATGGATTTAGATATTGGCACGAATGCGGCGCAGATGTATGCTTTGCGTATGAAAATTATTAGACGCTTTTACGCCGATAGCGCACCGCGTAAATTTTTAAAGCGCGCTTTTTGTCATCTTAAATCGGGGCTAATTGTTTTAGCCGCGCTGGCGGCGTTCAGCAACTTAGCGCAAGCAGCGTCAATCGTCATGACCGACGCCGAACCTGCCACTTTAGCGCTCACGGCCGAACAAACAACATGGCTAAAAAATAAGCGGGTGTTGCGCATAGCGACTAAAGCTGATTGGCGGCCCATCGATGTAACCAGCGCCAGCGGCGCATTTACCGGCATTTCGGGTGACTATTTGCGACTGCTCACCACTAAGCTTGGGCTGGTTGTCGAGATCACGCAATACCCAAGCAATGCAGACGCTATTGCAGCCATCAACGCCGGTAAGGCTGACATTTTGCCGTCACTTGCCGAAACGCCAGAGCGGCTTGAAACGCTACAATTTACCCGCCCTTATTTAGATGTGCCAAACGCTATTTTTGCACGCGCAGATGCGCCGGTGTTTGATCTAACGGGTGATTGGGCGGGCATCCGTGTCGCACATGAACGCGGCTTTGCTACCGTCACCCGCAATCGCCAAGATAAGCCGCGTTCTGTCACACTCGAATTTGCCGATACGGATGCGACGCTAATCGCAGTCAGCCAAGGCAAAGCCGATGTTTACCTCGGTGCGCTACCAACTACTGCTGCAGCCGTAGAGCGCCTGTTGCTTAACAATATTGTGGTGCGCGGCTATATCGATTCGCCATTTCGATTTTTGCGCATTGGCGTAGCGCGCAACCAAGCGCAATTAGTGCCGATTTTAAACGCGGCGATGGCTTCCATTAGCTTCGGCGCAGCCGAAGAAGTGCGTGAGCGGTGGATGCCAGAACGCGCAGCCTTAAGCTATGACCAAGGTGCCTTGCCCATTTCTAGCGCCCAGCGGCAATGGCTTAAAACCAACAGTGGCTTGCGCGTAGCTTACGATCCAGAAATGTCGCCCATCACCTTCACTGGCACCAATGGCAAAATGCAGGGCTTGGCCGTAGATTACTTAAGCATCGTCAGCAAAAAACTGGGCCTATCGGTGATCCAAGAAAGACGCGGTACGTGGAGTGAAATTTTGGCGGCGACAAAAGCGGGGGAGATAGATTTACTCATTGCCTCGGCGATGAACCAAGAACGCTTAGATTACCTTGATTTTGCGGGGCCTTATTTGGCGTCGCCCACGGTAATTGTTGACGCCTCCCGCGACAATTCAGTCACTGAAATTTCGCAATATATTGGCAAGTCAGTCTGCATGCAAGCCGACCATTTTTTAGTGCCGGAGCTAAAGCGTCGCCTTCCGGGAGTCAACATAATCGGCTTTGCGACGATTGAAAAATCACTACAAGCTGTGCTCGACAAAAAGTGCGAAGCCGCGCTCGGAAATTTATACAGCATGGCCAATCAACTTGAAACGCGTTTTGTGGGGCAACTGCGCATCAGCGGTAATGTTGAAAACGGTGAAAGCGTGCTCTATTTTGCCACGCCAAAACGCAAGCCTGAATTAGGCCAAGTTTTAAGCATCGCCAAAAGTACAATTAGTCAAACTGAACGCAACGCCTTGCGCGATCGCTGGCTGGCGGTGAACTATCAACCCGGCTATTCTGGCCGCAGTATTGCCACCATTGCCATACCGATAGCGCTGGGGTTGTTAAGCACCTTGGCCGTATTTTTTTACCTCAACCGTAAGTTGCGATTAGAGATAAAACGGCGCAATGCCCTTCTGCTACAACTGGCCAATAAACGCATGGAAGCCGAAGCTGCAACGCAAGCAAAAGCGCGCTTCTTGGCTGCAATGTCGCATGAAATTCGCACGCCGATGCAGGGCATCGTGGGCGCGTCTGACATGCTGTCGCGCGCTGGCTTGAACGCTGCGCAAGACAAGCTAAACGGCTTGGTACAAAGTGCCTCGCAAGTAATTGTGCAATTGCTTAGCGAAATTTTGGATGATCGCAGGCTTGAAGAAGGCCATGTGATGCCGCGCTTGGCGCCCGAAGACTTGGTAGAGCGAATCCGTAGCGCCGTGCAATTATTTGAGCCTAATGCCAAGCAACGCAAAGTGCGGCTCACCTTTGAAGCTTCACCGATGTTGGCGCGTCGCTATGTAGCCGATGGCACCTATTTGCGGCAGATCATTTCTAACTTTATTTCTAACGCCATTAAATTTACCCCCAACGGCGCTGTGCAGGTACAGCTGGACGCCCGCGCGGTAGAAAATGATCAGCATGAAATTACCATCGCGGTGATTGATACTGGCAAGGGCATGTCGGCAAAGGACCTAGAAAATTTATTTAAACCCTTCGTGCAAGGTGAAGCTGGTCGCGACGCTGAGACCACTGGCTCAGGGTTAGGCTTGTCTATTTGCAAGCGCTTGGCTGACGCGATGGGCGCTAAATTAACGGTGACGAGTAAGCCCGGCCTTGGCACCACGATGATGCTCATTATTAAACTTGATTTAGCCGTGAGCGAGCATGAAACTACCCGCGTTACTACATTTGGCAATGGCGACACCACCAGCAAATTAAAGCGCATCGAAGCGCCGGATAGCTCCGCTGCGACGGTCACTGCTGCGGCCATGTTGAGTAAACAAATTCAGGCAGCCGCTGCCGCACGGGCAGGCACCGCGATAGACGTTGCAACTACTGCTTTTGTCACCCCAATGCCGAGTCAAAATGGTCGCGAAGCCCTACCAATAGGGCAATTGCGTATATTAGCGAATGAAGATGATCCGCTTATTCGTGAGCTTTTAGAGGATCAGTTTATTGCCCTCAATGTGCAAGCCGATATTTGTGCGGACGCATCCACTGGGCTTGAAGCGTGGCGCGGCCGCGACTATGATTTGATTTTTACCGACAACAGTTTAGGCAGCATGACTGGTGCAGAATTTACCGCTGCCGTGCGCGCCGAAGAACGTGAAACGGGGCGGCCTCGGACACCCATTGTAGGCATTACCGGCTCGATTATGGTTGACGAACACACCCATTGCTTGGCCATCGGTATGGAAAAAATTCTGCATAAACCGATTGTGCTGGCAGACTTACGCAACGCCATTAGCCACTACGCCAAGCGCAAAATATAAGGTCACCGATGCAAGAAAAA
>JAYUOW010000279.1:0-8976 GCA_043760555.1 Betaproteobacteria bacterium | reverse complement strand
TTTACAGCATCGCAGGTGATTCAGATGGGCTTGATGGCGCGGCAGCCGTGGTACGCGCAACCGCAGGCGAAGGAGGCCGCGCGTGCGCTGAGCGCGTTGGAATCTATGGGAATCGCGGCGTTGGCCGACGCTGATTTTTCGACGCTATCCGGCGGTGAGCAACAGCTGGTATTGATCGCTCGCGCCATCGCGATTGATGCCCGAATTATTTTGCTGGATGAGCCTGCTGCTAGCCTCGACATTGCTAACCAAGCACGGTTGATTGCGCACTGTTTACGGCTAAAGCAAAGCGGCGTAGCGCTCATCCTAACAACGCACAACCCACAACATGCGCTGGCTTTGAGCACTGGAAGCAATGACCAAACGCTGACCATCACTCTCGCGGGCAACGTGCATGTAGGCGTCACGGCTGACGTGTGTACCTGCGAGAGGCTAACCGCGTTGTATGGTGTGCCGGTGGAGGTACTGCAAACCCCAAACGGCGCGGTGGTTTTAGTCTAGCCGTCCGGCCTATTGAATATTGTAAGTCAGCATCACCGGCGTACCACCGCGCTTCACTTCAGCGCGCACTTGCGGTGTGGTCGCAAACTGTTGGTACATCCGCGCCATGTCGCCCGGGCCGGTAATTGGGGTGCCGTTAATGCTGGTAATAATATCGCCCGCGCGCAGCCCCAGCTTTGCCGATAGCGAACCGGTAGGCGCTTCTTCCACCCGCACGCCGTTGCCGCCCGCATTGATACCAATACGGCCCATGACGCCCAATTGGCGCGGGTCTTGAAGGGATGTGTTGAGTTCTTGGCGCGATAGAGAATAGTTATTATTGGAGGCACTATTTACGCTTAAGCGGAAATTAGTGGCTGCGGCTACGGCAGAAGCATTGGGCGCACCCGATTTATTTGCCCCTGTGCCCCCGCCCGCACTTGTCCGCGCAGAAAGTTCCACCCGCTCTTTCACGCCTGCGCGGGTAAGCACAATGTAGTCCGGCCATACTTCGGCGAGCTTTAATCCGGCTTCTAATTCTTCACCCATTAACACTGGCTTATCTTTGCCGCCGACGTTCACGATTGCCGCTGAAAGCGTTGCGCCATTGACAGCAAACACGCCCTTCAAAATGACTGAGCTGGTGCTTGCCGCCACCGCTGTTGCCGACGGCGCGGTGGGCGTTGTGCTGGCAATACCAAACAGGCTGTAAGCAGCCGTAATATCGGCGTTTACAGGCATTGTGCTGTCTACGCTAACTGAAGCTGCACGCGGCTTGATGGCCTGCATGATGCCGTGGGCAATGGTCACGCCCAGCACAATTGCCATGGCGGCGGTGGCAGCAGTGGCTAGGGCTTGGAGTTTTTTGTGCTGTGGTTGTGCTGTGGTCATTTATCTCATTTACCTCATTTACCTTTAGCGGCAACCTGTAATTTAGCTAAATCAATATCAAAATAACGGAAGGCATCATTAGCAAAAGGGTGTTTTTTGAGTCCGATTAACCACGGCTGGCTCAATATTGTGCCGCGCTTTAAAGTGTTGACGCGCCACGGGTTGTACACCCAAATTAAGCGCACCATTTTTGAATAAATGGCAGTGCGCTCGGGCGAGTCTGGCATAGACAATATTTGCTGATACATTGCATCAAATTCAGGATAAGAAAACATGCTGTAATTCGCACCACCGATACTCTTAGTGGTGAATAACTGCAGAAAGTTCTCGCCGTCTGGGTAATCAGCAATCCAGCCGTAGGTAAACATCGGCATTTTGCCAAGCTGCGCAATTTTGCGCAATTGCGGTAGGGCTTCAATCTTGTTAAACGTCATACGAATACCGATGTCGCGCATGGCGCGTTGCCACAGTTCATTGCGGCTTTTTGCGCGTTGGTCGGGGGTTGAGGCATGGTCGATCACCAGCGGCTGCCCATTGGGCAATTCGCGATAACCATCGCCATCAATATCTTTGTAGCCAAACATGTCCAGTAAGGCTTTCGCGCGCGAAGGATCAAACTGCAGGGTAGGTGATTGCTCAGCCACATAGCCCGCCATGCCTTCAGCAATCGGTGAGTGCGCTTTGATGGCTTGATTTTTTTCTACCACCCGAATTTCTTCTTCCACCGGATAGCCCAGCGACATCGCGCGGCGCAGCGCAATTTTGTCAGCCGTGTAGCCGCCAATTACCGGGTCATTCATGTTGAACGTGGTGTAAGTTAGCCACGCCACTTCATCCGGCCTGGCGGTAATGCCGCGTTTGGCGTAGGTCTCAGCCATTTTGCCATCGGGCATGGCGATGCCAACAAATGGTGTGGGCAAAGGGCGCAGATAATCGAATTCATTATTTAAAAACGACAACCAACGCGGCTGCTCTTCTTCCATCACGCTAATTTCTACGCGCGGCACCATTGGCAGGCGTTTGCCCTTGAGATGCGCCAAAATAGGGGCATCTAGCGGATCAGCCGAGCCTACACTTTCAAAATAAGTTTCGCGATAGGTGGGGCTGGCGGTAAGCACAATGCGCGATGAACGACGCCATTCTTTAAGCACATAAGCACCCGTGCCCACCGGATGTTCACCCACGGTCCGACCATATTTTTCAGCCACCTCACGCGCCACCGCAGAGGTTGCAGGCATCGCCAAAATATAGCTTAAGTTATAGTCAGGTTCTTTTAAACGAACGATTAACGTTTCATCATCCGGCGCTTCAAGCCCAATAAACTGGCGATCATAATTAAATATATTGGTGCGCTTCGCCTCTGCCACCACGTCATCGGCACCCTGCAATTTGTTGTCCAACAAAAATTGCCATTGCGCTTTTAACGCTGGGTCAAGCAAGCGTTTTAAGCTATAAACATAATCGCGCGCCGTTAGAAAACGCGGCTTGCCGTTGAACGCCGGATGGTCGCTAAAACGAATGCCACGCCTAACTTTAATAGTGTAAATGCGGCCATCTGCGCTCACCTGCGGCATCGCCGCTGCAGTGCGCGGTTGCAGCAGGGCAGGGCGGGCTAAGTGATCATATTGCAGCAGCGGATCAAAAACGCTATCGCATAACGTGCCGGTAAACTCACTCGATTCAACCGCGCAATCAAAACCGTTTTCGGACGACTGCATGGCGATGCGAATGACTTTACCTGCACTTTGCGCGAAGCTTAAAGTTGCAAATATCGCACAGAATGCACCGCAAAAAATAGCTTGAAGAACCCCTATTTTAGGGCGTCTCCAAGGCATTATCAGGCAATTTTTAAACATAAAGTTCAATGCAAAATCCGCGCAGTGCCTTGCTCTGCCGTGTTCGTACCCTCGGGTGAAATGGCGGCGTGGTGTATCAAAATACGCCAGCCCTGTGGCGTTAGCGTGTACACATTCGTTGAGAACAACGGCCGTGGTTTTTCATCCGCGCCTGCACCGCGATGGGTGATTGTTTCATACACGCAATGAATCGCTAAAGTTTGCCCATGATGCTTACGCAAATCGGTAATATCAAAATGCAAATTCGGCCCGTGACTAAAAATTTCCGAAAAGCTCCCCCGAATCGCATCGAAGCCCGCCAAACGCGGCCCTTGCGGGTGAATACACACTGTATCTTTGTCAATCGCCCAAACCGTCATCATGGCCGCTAAATCAGCGCGCTCAAAGGCATCGTAAAACGCTGCTTCAGCGTCTTCAGGTGTTAAAAAAAGTTTTTTCTTCATAGGTGTAATGATACACCGAGAGGTGATTTCGCCAGCGAACCGCAAGGTTTTTCTATTGCTCGACCGTCATTATCCAGCCACCTCATACATTGTCACTACATCCGTCGCATCGGCAATTACAACGGTAACCGCGCGGCAGTGACCTGTTTCAAATAAAAGGTGGGCGAAAGGGCTGTTATTGCTATCGTCGGATAAGGCGATTTTTAGGCCAGATTTGGATAGCGCCCTTAGTGCTGTGTGGGCTGCATCATGGTTCCAGTCGGCTAGGCGAATTTCGCAACTGAGGGCGAAATCGCCTTGCACCGGAAAATGGCAAATGGCACTTCCCGATAAATTGTCATTTGGGTCGATGCCTGCATACACATTCTTCTGTGGAATGGAGAGGGCATTTATTAACCGTGGCAACGCATCTAACCCAAGATTAAGGTATAGCCAAAGATAGATCATCGTGTTTTGCTTATTCATTTATTGGTGTCCCTGACTGCCAGCCTGATAGGCTGGAGGCACCCTAAAACAGGGCATTTTCAGCCTGTTAAAACTACGCTTAATGCGGCGGCGTCAACGTGCCAATGAGTTCCAGCTCATCTTCCAACGTAGCGTTGGTACGTCGCGTAGGCGGCAGGTCGCATAGCGCTTGTATGCGAAAGCGCAGGATCTGCATGGTGCGCGCGTAGGCGGCTGCGGGGTTGGTCTCATCATGGGTAAATTTTTCGGGGTCGGTTAAGCCCCAAAACGCTAACGCGGGTGTACCTGCAAAATCGGGTTGGGTTTCGCCGTTTACGGCGTCGCACAACGTAATGATGGCGTCCATGGGCTGCGCGGCGGGGTTACTTCGGGCAAAGTGTTCCCAGCTTTTGCACTTTAGCGTTTCAACGATATAGCCATAGGTGCGAATTTGCGCGATAGCTTGTGCATTTGGGTTGGCGGCAGGCGTTAATCCGGCGCTAAAGCCCTCAAAACGGTTCGCGCCGATGGTGTTTAACAAGGCTTCTGCCATGAGGCTGCGGGCGGCGTTTGATTCACTTAAAAAAAGTACCTTGACGATTGTTATTTTCTTCATGTTGGGTGGCTTATTTTGTTGTTAGAATGTGTTGACACTTTTAAAACACATTTTGGAGAATCAACATGCTGCAATTTACGGTGAACGGCGAAAAAATTCAGACAGATGTGGCACCCGATACCCCGGTACTTTGGTTTTTGCGCGATCAGTTGGGCAAAACAGGCACCAAGTATAGCTGCGGCATGGGGCTGTGCGGCGCGTGTACTGTGCATTTAAATAATGAGCCAATACGTTCGTGCTCCACGCCAATTTCAGCGGTGGCGGGCAAGCGAATTGAAACCATCGAAGAAATTGATCGCCTGCCTGCAGGCCGCGCCGTGCAGGCCGCGTGGATCGCCGAAGACGTCGTGCAGTGTGGCTATTGCCAGTCAGGCCAAGTCATGGCGGCAACAGCCCTGTTGCTTAAAAATAAAAACCCAAGCGACGCACAAATTGATGCGGCAATGAGCGGCAATATTTGCCGTTGCGGCACGTATAACCGCGTGCGCAAAGCCATCAAAGTAGCGGCTGTGAATTTAGCGAAGCCCGCTAAGGCTGACGACGCAATGCGCGTGCCAACACCTGCTAAATCAAAGGCAAAAGTTTAGCCCACTATTGTGCAAACTATTTAAGGAACCTGTCATGTTTAAAGCTCAAACTCAAACCCAAACCCAAACTGAATCCGCCACATCTAGCACGCCAGTTACGCCCGCACGCCGCAAATTTATGCAGCAAACCGCGACCCTTGGCGGCGGCTTAGTCATTGGCTTTTATCTCACCGGCGGCAATAAAATTGCCGCAGCCCAAGCGGGTGATAAAAAGCCCGTTACGCCGCCTAACGCCTTCTTGCGCGTGGGTCGCGATGGCGTTGTTACCGTGCAAGTTAAACACCTAGAATTTGGCCAGGGCGTGATGACGGCATTGCCGATGTTAGTGGCCGAAGAGCTTGAATGCGCATGGCAAAAAGTACGCGCTGAACTAGCCCCTGCCGCGCCGCAATTTGCTAACACCATGTTTGGCATGCAGATGACGGGCGGATCAAGCTCGGTGATCAATTCGTGGGAGCAAATGCGCATGGTCGGTGCCATGGCGCGCACCATGTTGATCTCGGCGGCGGCACAGCGCTGGAAAGTGGATGCTGCAACATGCAAAGCCAGTGACGGTCAGGTGATTGGCCCTGCTAATCAACGCTTAAGTTTCGGTGAATTGGCCGATGCCGCTAACGCGCTGCCATTGCCCGAAAACGTGAAGTTAAAGGAAGCGAAAGATTACAAGTTAATAGGCAAGCCCACGCGGCGTACCGATGCGCCCACAAAGGTTAATGGCAAAGCATTATTTGGCATGGACATGAGTGCTAAAACCGTACCTAATTTACACACGGCGCTCGTCGCGCATCCGCCCATGTTTGGCGCGAAAGTAAAGAGTTTTAATGCCGATAAAGTAAAAGGTTTATCAGGAGTGACCCACGTGGTGCAAATCTCTAGCGGTGTTGCGGTTGTCGCTAAAAGTTTTTGGGCTGCTAAAAAAGGCCGTGATGCTTTAATTATCGATTGGGATACGTCGGCCTGTAATAAGTTAACGAGTGCTGACCTCGCTAAAACCTACGCTGCAACCGCTAAAACTGCTGGTCTGCCGTTTCGCAAAGGCGCCGCCGCAGAAAATTTGAAAACGGCTGCTAAAACAGTCAGTGCAGCCTATGCTGTGCCGTTTTTAGCGCACGCTGCCATGGAACCATTAAACTGCACCGTGCACGTCAAAGCCGATAGCGCAGAAATATGGGTAGGCTCACAGCTTCAAACCATGGACCAAGGTGCCGCCGCAAAAGTGCTGGGTATGCCGGTTGAAAAAGTGAAGCTCAATACGCTCATCGCTGGTGGTGGCTTTGGCCGACGCGCTAATCCCGCCTCGGACTACGTTGTAGAAGCGGTAGAAATTGCGCAAGCCGCAAAAGTGCCCGTAAAAACCGTATGGACGCGGGAAGATGACATCAAGGGCGGCTACTACCGGCCAGCTTATGCGCATAACGTAGAAATTGGCTTAGACGCCAAGGGGGAGCTAACTGCATGGCAGCACAACATCGTTGGCGAGTCGATAATGGCTGGCACGCCGTTTGAAGGCTTCATGGTGAAAGACGGCATCGACGCCACATCAGTTGAAGGTGTTAGCGATACACCGTACAACATTCCCAATATGGCAGGCTCGTTGCACACCACAAAAACCGGCGTGCCGGTATTGTGGTGGCGTTCCGTTGGTCACACGCATACGGCTTTCGTGATGGAAACGATGATGGATGAAGCCGCAAAAGCGGCGGGTAAAGACCCCGTTGAGTACCGTAAAAATTTGCTCGCCAAACACCCACGCATTATGGCTACATTAGCACTGGTTGCTGAAAAATCTGGCTGGGGTCAAGTGGCTGCAAAAGGCCGTGGACGGGGCATTGCCGTGCATGAAAGCTTTGGTAGCGTGTGCGCACAAGTGGCCGAAGTGTCGATTGAAAACGGTGCCATTCGCGTGCATAAAGTGGTGGCGGCGATTGACTGCGGTTTGGTCGTTAATCCCTTAACGGTAGAAGCACAAGTTGAAAGCGCGATTGTGTACGGACTATCTGCGGCGTTAGGTGGCGCAATTACGTTTAAAGACGGCGTGGTAGAGCAATCAAACTTCCACAACTACCCGCCGCTCCGCATGGATGCGATGCCAAAAATTGAAGTGCACATCGTACCCGGCGGCAAAAGCCCCACTGGCGTCGGTGAACCCGGCACGCCGCCAATAGCACCAGCGGTGGCCAATGCGGTATTTGCATTAACCGGTAAGCGCTTGCGGGCGATGCCATTTGTGGTTTGATGCTGTAAATAATATGCCTGAAGGTGCCCGTATTTAGGGTATCTTCAGGCATTTGAATTGCTGAAAACGCCATGCAAAGTGTAGACATAGAAGTGTTAGACCGTGCCTGCGAATGGCTGCAGCTTAACCACAAAATTTGGTTGGTTACGGTAACGCAAACCTTCGGCGCTAGCCCGCGCCCGCCGGGTTCACTCATGCTAATGCGCGACGATGGTATTTTGGTGGGCTCAGTTTCAGGTGGCTGTATTGAAGATGATTTGGTCGCGCGTCGTGCGGAATTTGCGGGCGCTAAACCTGCGCTAGAACGCTATGGCATCACTGCGGCACACGCACAGCAATTTGGCCTGCCTTGCGGCGGTGCATTAGAAGTATTGATTGAATCGCAGTTGCAGCTGGCGCAATTGCAAGCCTTACGTGCGCGCATTGGCGCGGGTGATGTGGTGGCGCGACAGGTTAATTTAGCCACTGGTGTGTGGCACTTAAGTCAGGGAACGGCTACCCAAATGTGCGCGCGCGATGCGCATAATTTTGTGAGCGTGCATGGGCCACGGTGGCGCATGTTGGTCATCGGCGCATCTGAAATTGCCCGCTACTTAGCTGAGATTGCGCAGACGTTGGATTTTCAAGTATTTATTTGCGACCCCCGTGAAGAGTACCGACATGCTTGGCGGGTAGCCAATGTGCGCTTTGTGGATGGCATGCCAGATGACGCTGTTATTGCGTTTAAACCAGACGCCCACACGGTCATCATCACCGTTTCGCACGATCCTAAATTAGACGATATGGCGCTGCTCACAGCCCTTGCCCAACCCGCGTTTTATGTGGGCGCAGTAGGCTCACAAAAAACCAGCGCGGAGCGCCGTGCGCGTCTGCAATTGCTGGAGATTCCAGATGACCATATTGCAAAACTACATGCGCCAGTAGGCTGCGCCATCGGTAGCCGCACCCCCCCTGAAATTGCGTTAGCGATATTGGCTGAGTTAGTCGCCGCACGCAATAATATTGTTATTGAAGCGAGGCCAACATGACTTGTGGAATTTTATTGTGTGCCGGACAAGGATTGCGCTTTAAAAAAACGCGTAATGAGCTGAAGCTCTTGGCTCAACTGCCCGATGGCCGCACGGTGGTTGCTGCCAGTGCCGCAAACTTGCTGCAGGCGGTAGGCCGCGTATTTGCTGTGGTTGCCGGTGATAATCGCAGCGACGCGCTCATCCGCGCGCTAGATGATTGCGGCTGCCAAGTGGTACTCAACCCGCAAGCAGCCACAGGCATGGGCGGCAGCATTGCCGTAGGTGTAGTGGCAAGCGAATTTGCCGACGGTTGGTTATTAGCGCTTGGCGATATGCCCTATGTGCAACCAGCGACGATAAAAAGTATTGTCGCCATGGGTAAACAAACCCAAAAAATTATCGTACCCACCCAC
>JAYUOW010000278.1:0-9014 GCA_043760555.1 Betaproteobacteria bacterium | reverse complement strand
AAAAAAGCGCGTTCGGTCGGGGAATCGTCAACAATTAAAATTTTCTTGATTGGCATATTGAATTTCCTAGCTCAAAGGATAGTGGTGCAAAAATCGGTTAGCAGGTGTCACAAAAAAGTCTAAAAATAGCGACACATACAAATGCATGAAAACAGAAGTTACCTAAACTGCACACAAAAGCATGTTAATTGTTGTCAAGCGGCGGGTTTTACTGGGTTATACGGAAATTAAGCTGCTGGCTTGTTGCCAATATGGTCTTCGACTGCGCGCAATAAACTATCTTTTGAGAACGGCTTGGTCAAATAGAAGTCTGAGCCGACCATGCGGCCTCTGGCGCGATCAAATAAGCTATCTTTGCTCGACAGCATAATCACTGGAATCACACCATATTTGCCGTTTTTCTTGATGAGGGAACAGGTTTGATAGCCGTCAAGACGCGGCATCATGATGTCAACAAAAATCAAATCTGGCTGATGGTCGGCAATCTTTGCGAGCGCATCAAAGCCGTTTTCAGCCAAAATTACTTGGCAGCCTGCCTGCATCAGAAAAATTTCTGCGCTGCGGCGGATTGTGTTGCTGTCGTCAATCACCATGACGCGAATACCTGTCAAACTTTTGGACACAGCTGAGAAACCTCCATCGGTTCAATCGCCTTGGCGAACCTTATTGTAGTTTTGCTAACTTCAAATCGTGCTTACGAATAAATAGCTAGTGCTGCATTGCAGTATGACTTTATCCACAACGTCTCAGAAGATTACCGTTTTTTTCGGCGTTCAACAAGCGCAAAGCAGCGATTTCCGGCGAACTTTGCAAAAAACTCAACCATTTACGGCTAAAACCTAATGTATTTGATGAACTATTTTGCGCATCAACGTCACCACACCCAGCTTTGGCTTAAATTTCCACCATTTCAAAATCTTCTTTGCGCGCACCGCATTCAGGGCAGCACCAGCCTAGCGGCACATCCTCCCAACGCGTGCCTGCGGCAATCCCGTCTTCAGGCCAGCCTGTTGCCTCTTCATAAATTAAGCCACACACCAAACACATCCACGCTTTCATTGCTGCCTTCTCTGCCGCGTTATCCTGCTGGTTCATAGGTGTTTCCTAGATAATTTTTAATGATGCTCTCGCGGCTTTTCAATTTTGCTGCGGTAGGGGTGGTGTAACATAGGCAGCAGTCAACGTGATCGCGCTTTTGCTCGCATTTGCCTTATACAGGGCATGATACTCAAGTTTTAGCGTTGATCGTAAAACCAATATCTCCCGCTAACCGTTCTAAAGGTTCGTCGTTTAATTATGTCTCAGTCGTCCCAATCGTTGCAATCGCAAAGTCGCAGTAATCAACAGGCCGCTCGTAAAATAGCCCTGCCCGCCGTGCTCACTTTTTCTGCCACGGATCCCTCCGGTGGCGCAGGCATGCAGGCAGATTTACTCACCTTATCCAGCATGGGTTGCCATCCGCTTTCGGTCATTACCGCCATCACTGTGCAGGATACTGCTGGGGTTGAATCCATCCATTGCTTTGATTCGGAATGGGTCGCCGACCAAGCACGCTGTATTTTAGAAGACGTCCCCGTTGCTGCGTTTAAATTGGGCGTGATGGGCAGTGTTGAAAACTTAAACGTCATTGCTGAAATTGTGGCCGACTATCCTAATATTCCGCTGATCTTCGACCCGGTATTAGCGAGTGCGCGAGGTGATGAATTTAGTAGCGAGGACATGATCGCCGCTATGCGCGACATGATCATTCCGCAATGCACCATCATTACGCCCAACACGCCCGAATTGCGGCGCTTAAGCGATGAAGACGATGACGACATTGCCGCAATTCACATGGAAATTTTAGCTAAACGCTTGGTGGATATGGGTTGTGAATACGTGCTTGTCACGGGCACACACGAAAGCACGGCCGATGTAGTAAATAGCCTTTATGGCGTTAGCGGCAGATTGCGCGCCGATAGCTGGAAGCGTTTGCCGCACAGTTATCACGGCTCCGGCTGTACCCTGGCGTCCGCTGTGGCCGCCACCATGGCGCGTGGCTTAGATGTGGCCGACGCGGTACTAGAGGCGCAAGAATACACATGGCAAACCCTGCGTGCAGGTTACCGGCCCGGCATGGCGCAATTTGTGCCGGATCGCTTATTTTGGGCGCGTGACGATTTGGCGGAAGCCGATGGTCAAGTTGACGGTCAAGTCGATGTGGCCGCCGACACCGGTCTGCTGGGTTCAGTAGAAGGATAAATTAAACGCCATGCTCGCAGCCGTTAGAAATACCCAGAACTATGCTGAAGATGCCCTAATTCAGGGCATCTACGCGATAACACCAGAAATGCAAGACGATGCCGCGCTACTCGCTTTGGTCGAGCAAGCTTTGGCCGGTGGCGTGCGCATTGTGCAATATCGGCATAAAAATTTAAGTCCCACCCAAGTCATGCACCAAGCAGGCGCAATCCAGCAACGATGCCAACAGGCCGGTGCCCTATTTATCATTAATGACTCGGCAAGTTTCGCCGCCCAAATAGGCGCTGTCGCGTGCCACTTGGGGCGCGACGATGGCACTATCGCCGATGCCCGCTTAGCCTTACCGCAAGGCATCATCGGTGTTTCCTGCTACAACGACATCGCTCGCGCCCACACACTCGCGCAAGACGGTGCCAATTATTTAGCGTTCGGTGCGGCATTTAAATCCACCGTCAAACCAAACGCGCCGCATGCTAATTTGGCCGTGTTCAAAGCCGCCCGCGCCGCGTTCAAATTGCCCATTGTGGCCATCGGCGGCATCACCTTAGCCAATGCGCCCATGCTGATCGACGCTGGGGTAGACGCCATCGCCGTCATCAGTGATTTATTTTCAGCACCCGATGTAGAAGCCCGTGCACGGGCGTTCTCCAGCCTTTTTTAAATACTTTTTATCGAGTTGAATCATGTTTAGTAAAAGCGAAAAGTTGTTTGCAAAATCCCAACAATACATTCCCGGCGGGGTAAATTCTCCTGTGCGCGCCTTCCGCGCCGTCGGCGGCACACCAATATTTTTTGAGCGCGGGCAAGGCGCTTATCTGTGGGATGTAGACGGCAATAAATTTATTGATTACGTCGGTTCTTGGGGCCCAGCGGTACTCGGCCATGCGCACCCCACGGTCGTCAAAGCCGTGCAAGACCGCGCAGCGCTAGGCATGACCTTCGGCGCACCCACAGCGCTTGAATGCGACATAGCAGAACGCATTTGCACGCTGATGCCCGCCATCGAGCAAATTCGCCTAGTAAGCTCCGGCACCGAAGCCACCATGAGCGCCATTCGCTTGGCGCGCGGTGCTACGGGTCGCAGTAAAATTGTGAAGTTTGAAGGCTGCTACCACGGCCATGGCGATGCCCTATTGGTGAAGGCAGGCTCCGGCATGCTCACCTTCGGTAACCCCAGTTCTGCGGGCGTTCCCGCTGAAGTAGCTGCGCACACCATCGTACTGTCGTTTAACGACGAAGCAGAGCTTGAATTAGCCTTCGCAAAAATTGGCGATGAATTAGCCGCCGTCATTATTGAGCCTATTGCAGGCAACATGAACTTTGTAGTGCCTGCCACTAGCTACCTTAAAAAACTGCGCGAACTTTGCACCAAGCACGGCACTGTTTTAATTTTTGATGAAGTGATGACAGGCTTCAGAGTTGGCCTGCAGGGCGTGCAAGGCTTAACCGGTATCAAACCTGATTTAACCACCTTAGGCAAAGTCATTGGCGGTGGTATGCCAATGGGTGCATTTGGAGGCCGTCGCGACATCATGGCGCATTTAGCCCCACTCGGTGCCGTGTATCAAGCAGGCACCCTATCTGGCAATCCAGTGGCTGTCACCGCTGGCTTAGCCACGTTAGATCTCATTAGCAAACCGGGATTTTTTGAAGCGTTAACCGTAACCACGCAAGCCCTCGTTGCAGGATTAAGCAAAGCCGCAGCTGACGCCGGTGTTCCCTTCTCAGGCGCCAGTGAGGGGGGGATGTTTGGCCTATTTTTCCGCGCATCACCGCCGAAAAGTTTTGCCGAAGTGATGGAATCGGATAAAGACAAATTTAATTTATTTTTTCACGCGATGCTCAAACGGGGTATATATTTAGCACCATCGGCCTTTGAAGCAGGTTTTGTATCAGCGGCACATACGCAAGCTGATATTGATCGCACCGTAGCGATGGCAGTAGAGGCGTTTGCAGAAATCAAAAAATAACCCACGTAGTTATACTCAAACTCAAGGTAAAACGCCGCGCATGAAATTCCGCGCCACCATCGAAAATATTGCCCTTGCAGGCATCGTACTTACGGCCGTAGCGCTTGCCGGCGCGTCCTTGGTCGCGATAAAAGCAACCGAAAATCTAATTGACGCAAATGTGCAAATATTGGACGCGCATCGTCTTACTTCAAGCTTAGAGGCCATACGGTTTCAAGCCGTTGTTGTGGATACTGGAATGCAGTCCTACGTCATTACTGGCGCAGATAAAGATTTAGCACCACTGCAAAACGGTATTGTCGAGCTTCAAACTGAGCTGATGAATTTGCGTACCAAGTCAGCCACGTTCCCATTGCTGGCAAAGCAATTTGATGCGCTTGAAAAGGC
The DNA here is from genome assembly GCA_043760555.1 of Betaproteobacteria bacterium. Lineage (GTDB taxonomy): Bacteria > Pseudomonadota > Gammaproteobacteria > Burkholderiales > Usitatibacteraceae > JANMDR01. The sequence goes on along the minus strand of JAYUOW010000278.1, from coordinate 4,416 downwards.
CGTCAGTGGCCTAATTCAGCAAGAAAACCTAACCGTAAAAGTGCGGCGTGAAAATGGCTTTGAAGCCGCAAAAATGCAAGTGGCGCGCCGTGCGGACGACGTATTTCAAGCGCAGGTGCAGCAAAACATTCAGGTAACGCTAGCGGCCATGCAACGCGAGTTTGATGCGCTACAAACGGCACAAGAAAAAATCGGCGTTAATGTGCGAAAAACGCTCCTAGCCTTGGCCACGTCCGCCATTTTGCTGCTGATTTTTTTATACGGCACACTAAAGCGCTTAAGCGAAAGCCAGCGCGAAACCCAAGCGCGGCTGGCGCACCAAGCCTCACACGACGCGCTGACCGGCCTCTACAACCGCGCAGCCGTATTAGCAAAAATAACGGACCTAGCCCATCCCGTAGGCGCACACACACTCGCGATGGATAACCCGTTTGCGATCCTGCTGCTAGACTTAGACGGCTTTAAAAACGTCAACGATACCCAAGGTCACGACGTAGGCGATAAGCTGCTGTGCGCGGTGTCAAAACGCTTGCTAGAAACCCTGCGCTATCACGATTTCACCGCACGCTTGGGAGGCGATGAATTCTTGGTCGTTATCGACGGCGCAACCCTCACCACGCAAGTCACGCAATTTACCCAAAACAGCCAAAACACCCAGCGTTCCAGAAGTGTGCCCAACACTAAAACCGTTGAAGACTTGGCACTTCGCGTAGGTAAAAAATTAGTGGCGGCACTCGCCGTGCCCTACCAATTGCCGATTGGACCCGGTAGCTACACCGCCAACATCACCACCAGCGTGGGCGTCAGTATTTTCCCCAGTCACGGCGTGGAAGCAGAAGCCTTACTCAAGCGCGCTGATTTAGCGCTTTATGAAGCCAAACACGCCGGGCGCAACTGCGTCAAAATGTATGAGGAAGGGTTTAAAGGGAGCTCGCGCATTTGAGCTTAATTAAAGCGGCTCATGCATTTGAGTTAATTTTCGCTGATTTGGCTGAAGCTGTTTGGTAAAAATGCCTGAAGACGCCCTATTTTAGTGCGTCTTCAGGCATCCTTAAAGCGTTTTATTGCATGACGTTGAGGCCTTAGCGCATGTAAATAAGCACAAACGCAATGGTCAGCAGCAGCGTTAAATAGTAGCCCGCGTCAATGGCAAACAGTTTCCACGACCGCTTTTCCCACGCTACACCTTGCAGCAAGTTCGATAAGAAAAACCCCATCCATGTAAAAAACCCAGCCTGCAACGCCTGCGCATATTTGGGTAAGTCTGCCCCCGTTTTGCCCCACACGCTTGGCGTCCACACCGCCATATTATTGTGCAGCACAAGGGCGATTAAAAATACGGCGACAACGGTAAGCGCAAGAGATTTCAACAGCGCCAGGGTAGCCGGTTTTTCGTTTGGATCAAACCCCATTTCTTTGGCCCACGCTTTACCAAACAGCGGCGTATACCAAAAAAAGCTCAAGAAAAAACCAACAACGGTAGCGACTAAAACAGCGACAAAATTAATTTGAATTTCAGGCATGGTGACGACTCCTAGAGGTGAATTTAAAAACTAAATTTACAACAAAATTATACATGTCAATTAAACCGGTGAATACGCCACCCGCCGTACTTCTAGCGCGCCAAATTTTGCGATGGGGCATTTGGCTGCCCAGCCCGTAGCTTCTGGTTCTCCAGCCACATCAATTAGGTAATAGCCGCCTATTTGGGTGTCGCCCGACAAGCCGAAACCTTCTTCGGTTTTAATGCGGCCATTTTGCGCAAACACACGCTGTGCCGTGTGTGCCGGTGCCAGCTGGCCCCCAGCTACCAGCACGCCCGCTTGAATGAGTTGGTGGTTGTATTCGGTCATGTCGTGCATCATTTGCTTAGCCGCCGCTGGTGTAATATCGACCGTTGCGGCGGATTGTATTTGGCAAAGTAGTAAATATTTCATGGTGATTGTCCTTACGTGGTTGAGATGGTTTGGTGTGTTCGCCTGCATGAACCACACTATAAAAGCCCGCGATTCATCCGGCAATTGCACCAATGCTTACTTCATTACACACAATAACTTTGTAATTGAGCGCTTTCTAAGTTTAGAATGAGCGATGCAAACCCTTCGTGGCATTCTTAACTTCACCCGCACAGCTGAGCTCGGCAGCTTTGCTGCAGCCGCACGCGAGCTCGATATTTCGCCTGTGGCGGTAAGCCAAAACATCAGTCGGCTTGAGAAAAATTTAGGCGTGCGCTTGTTTGCGCGCAGTACGCGGGCGTTGGTGCTCACACCCGAGGGTCAAGCGTTTTGGGAGCAGTGCAAGGCACCGTTGGCGCTGTTAGACGCTGCGTGCAAAGACATCGCCACCGATGCCCAACATGCCAGTGGCAAGCTGCGTGCAACCATGGTGTCGCCATTGGCTTCATTATATTTAATTCCGTTGTTACCGCAGTTTTTCGCGCGCTATCCACACATTCAATTAGAGCTTGAGCTAAGCGAAGATTCGACCCAAATTATTCCTAAGCGCTTTGATCTCGGTATCCGTGTGGGCATGCTCAACGACGCTGCCTTTGTCGCGCGGCCGCTAGGGCCGATGCGCCTTATTCTATGCGCTTCTCCAAGCTATATCGCCGCGCACGGCGCACCCGAAACGCTCGATGATTTAAGCACCCACGCGCTGTTGCAATTACATGTGACTGGGCATGAACACGCTACCCCGTTTTATGTACAAACCCGCACTGGCGGCGCGCGCAATATGCAGGCGCTGCAATTGCCCGGCCGCTTTGTGTGCAATGATTTTCGTAGCTTGTTGCAAGCCTGCGTTGACGGCGTAGGCGTGGCGCAATTGCCGTTACCGTTGGCACTTGCCGCGTTGCGCGAAGGCAACCTTAAAACGTTTTTACCTGACAGCGTGCCCGAAGGTTGGCAACTATTTATTCACTATCCCAGCCGTAAACAGTTGCCTGCGCGCGTGCGCGTGTTTGTTGATTTTTGTATTGAACAATTTGGTGGCCATGCCGATTTAAGTGCGGACGTATCAGCGTATTTGGCGTGAATTTAAGTGGCTGAAGACGCCCTAAAATAGGGCATCTTCAGCCACTCAATATTGACGCTCTTTATGCGTGTCACTGCATTTTGTGGCAAACTTCTGTATCGCTTCGGTTATCGTACCGACGTGTAACGCTTATGTTTTTGGAGTTTGTATGCCCAGGATAAATCGACTCAACACCCTCGTTGCTACCGCGCTTTCGCGCCGCCAATTTTTGCAAGCTTCTAGTGCCATGATGGCAAGCGGTTTGGTGGGTGGATGCGCTACCAACGCTGCCATAGCCCCTAATGCAACAGCCGCAACAGCGGCAACTGCCGCACCGCCCTTCACCTTCAAGTCAATTCCGGTTTCTACGGCCGATACCGTTACCGTCGCCGATGGCTATTCGGCCACACAATTTTTTAAGCACGGTGATGCGGTTACTGGCACGGTAGGCTGGAAGTTTAACGCCGCAAATTCGTCTGATGAAGCCCTAACCCAAGCTGGGCAAATGCACGACGGCATGTGGTTTTTTCCACTGCCGGAAGGCTCTAACAATTCGGATCACGGCCTGTTAGTGATGAACCACGAATACCCGCGCAGTGCGCAATTATTTGCTGATGGTGCGGACAATATGTCTGCTGAAAAAGTGCGCAAAATGCACGCCACTGTTGGCATGTCCGTCATCGAAGTAAAGCGCGAGGATGGCAACAACGGTGACTGGAAAATCATTCGCCCGTCCAAATACGCGCGGCGCGTGCACGGCTTAACACCTGCCCGTCTTGGTGGCCCCGCCGCTGGCCAGCCGCTCATGCAATCCGAGCTTGACCCTACTGGCTTCGCGGCGATGGGCACCATGGCAAACTGCGGCATGGGCACCACGCCCTGGGGCACGTATTTAACCTGTGAAGAAAACGTGCACGATTATTTTTCTACCAAAGGCGGGGCCATATCGGCGATGCAAAAACGCTACCAATTGCGCTCCACGGTGTTGTATCCCCACCCTAATTTTGATGCGCGCCACGACAGCGGCAAACACCCGAATGAATTCCACAAAGTAGGCTGGGTAGTCGAGCTTGATCCCTACGACCCAACATGGGTGCCCGCCAAGCGCACAGCCATTGGCCGCTGCTGCCATGAAACCGCGCATTATTCCATCGCCAAAGATGGCCGCGTGGTGATTTACACCGGTGACGATGCACGGTTTGAATACGTGTATAAATTTGTCTCCCGCGATAAATGGAGCCCCACCAATCGGCGTGCCAATCGTGATTTGCTCGATCACGGCACGCTCTATGTTGCCCGCTTTGACGACACCGTAGACGGCAAAAGCAAAGGCCGCTGGATAGCGCTAGAGCACGGTAAAAATGGCCTTACCGCCGACAAAGGTTTTGCCTCGCAAGCCGAAGT
>JAYUOW010000277.1:0-3170 GCA_043760555.1 Betaproteobacteria bacterium | reverse complement strand
ATAGGCTATTCGACCATGCCGCTTGCAACAAAACCCCGCTATCTACGATACGCCTGTTCAAGGCCAATGCGCGGTTTCGGTAGACACTCGCGGCTATTATAGGGCGTTTCCAGCCAGTCTTTAGTAAGTCACGACTTTGTTTCTTTTTTTCGGCAACATAGTTTGCGACGCCACATCCAAAATCAGTGTTTCAGAACGGAGCGCTTCATGCACCTTGTGCGCCAGCACTTTATTCGCGTAATCACGCACTTCGATAAGCCAAGTTGATCCAGCCATTACGTTTATCCGATCGTCCCTCGGTTTAATGTAGCCGCCCCACTCGCCGTCAACCAATTCGTCGGGCAATGCTTGGTTGCTGGGTGTGAGCCGCGTGATGCCTAAAATCACATCACTTCGCGCCGTAGAGTGGCGCGCCAACGTTACGTTGAAGTGCATCGTGACTGGCTGACGACTTTCGGGTTTAAAGTTAATGGTGTTTTCGCCAGCCTTCACCGAAATTCGTTTCAACGCGCCGACGCGCACGTAGGCGCTCTCTGCCAAAGCGCTCGCGGGTTCCGCACCAAGATCAATCTGAAGTTTAGGGTTCGGCTTCAGCAATTCAATCGTGTATTCGCCCGGCGGCACGGCGGTCAGATGTTGTGCCGCCGATGCGTTAGATGCATTAGCCGTTGATGCAAATGCCGCAAACACATTTTTCTTCGCGATGAAAAATGGCAGATCAAACTTATCGACTTCTTTAGCAGGCTCCAAGCGCGTTATCCTAAAGTGAGCAAGAACCCCGCCAATGGGGATTTTCGGCGGTATTGCATAATCAAGCTGCAAGTTTAACCTTCCTTTTGGTACATAACGCGCGGCAATTTTTGTAACCTGCCCAGCCACTAAACTTAAGCTATCGCATCGGCTCGTGCCTTCACCTGCGCAGGTCGCGTCATAGTGTACGCGCGGAGGCAGCGCCAATACATAAAGCCCCGCTGGCATTTTTTTGAACACTGCGGTGCCGTTTGCGTCCGCTCGTGTGGTGAAGGTTTGCCCATTTCCAGTGATGGTCACTAGTGTATTAGCAAGTGCCGCGTTTGGGTTTTCAACCAACTCAGCGACGATAGTTTCCACCGACACAGCGACGGCTAACTCACCAAATTTAGGGTTCGCTAAAATTTTTTCCTGCGCCAACGTGTCTAGATGCGCGATGTGCTTTACGCCGCTGGGACTAGCAGCAATCTGCGTGCGCCCACTGCAGTCTCCATCCCCGCGGATGAGTAGCGGAAATTTCTCCGACGAAATTAACCGATTAGTCAACTCAGGAAAAAAGCCGCGTATGAATGATGTGTAAATTGCTTCTGTAGAACCGTGAATCAATAACCGGTCACCCACTGCTACATCGGCGGACAAATAGGCGTAAACAATTTTATCTGCAACGCCCTTGTACATGCGCTCAACGTCTAAAACAGTCGGAACCGAATCGCCGAATTGACCAATACTAAACGGCTTACCTGCACGCTTGACTTTGGCAATCAAAACCACATCCGTATGGCCTAGGTACTCACGGGCGTTTTCCAAAGACCACTCACCATCACGCGTGCATTTAAGCGCGTGAACATTTGCAGAAAACGCAGCAATGACGGCGCAGCAAACCACCCACGCCGAACGAGCAGCAATATTTTCAGTCGCGACAATGAACAAGAACTTTAAGCACATGCCGTTTTTGCTCTCAAATAATGAATTAAATTACTAATAATCAATGCTTGTAGATGCCCTATTATAGGGCGTCTACAGGCACAATTAAAAATTACTTTGCACTCTCATCGGGCTTTAAAACTACCTCAACATCGCGCTCGACATAAACCAGCGCTTCAGCTTTATAAAACGGTTCGCCTTTGCGCAAACTAAAAAACTGCAATTGCCCAGGGATCGCGTAATAAGTGTGCATTCCCAACATGGGTGATTTCTGCAACTGATGCTCAGCGTCAAACATGATGCTGCGCACGGTTTCTGCGGGGCGAAGTGCCGCGCTAAAGTACACACCGGTATAGCTGTCAACATTGCCAACAGGAATCAGAGACGCATCAAACTTTAGCGTAATGCGACGAGGTGTAAGTGCCGCTGGCAATTTCACCTCTACAATCTTTTCGCCGTCCCTCACTTCAAACTCCTGTCGCAAGTGTGCGATGGTTTTCGGCACGAGCCCAAGCTCTCGTTTGTACAACTCCTCAACCGTCATACGCCCACCCGATTCCGTTTCATGCAACATCAATTCCAGCACATATTTGCCTGGCGGCAACGCAATTTGATTTTGCGCCATGTCATCTCGCAATCTGTGGGCGCCGGTAATAAAGTACGAAAGTTTAGGCGGATAAAACTGTAGCGGGCGCGAGGCTTCTACGCCGACAGCTGTCAAATATTGCACCCGAAAATTTGCTAACAATGGCAGGGTAGAAAGTGGCTCGGTGAAAGCGGTTGAACTGAGCTTAATCGTTACCGTAGGTTCAGGCTCGAACACAATCGCCATTCCTTGCAGGGCACCCGCCGTCACGTTAATCACATCACAGTTGTGCACACCGGCGCCCACGCACGTCATTCTGTAATTAGGTATCGCGGGCACGCTAATTTTGTATTGCCCAGCAGCCAAATTATTGAAGGTCACCGCGCCTGCTTTATTGGCTTGGCGATGGATGGTTTTACCGTTGCGGGTGAGTGTGACGTGCGCGTTGTAGTGTTCGGGTTCCCGCCCCGTACTGAGCTGCCTGTGATGGGGTTCCGCCCAACTACTGACATTGTGCACAGCCACCTGTACGTACATACTGCCAAGCGCTTGCGTACGTTGCAAACGATCAAGCGTGCGCAGATGCAGCTTGGCTTCTTTCGATTTAATCGGATAACTAAGCGATTCACAAACGCCTGTTGCGTATAGCTGTGGCGTAGGCAGATGCGCTGCTTCCACCGCATTAAATTTATTCACGTCCAGCCGCGACTGCATCAACTCATTACTTTCGCGATACGCATAAAATAGCGCGCCACCACGCTCCGCTGGATCAGCGTAAACGTAGACATCTACGTGACTCCCTAAATCACTCTTGATTATTTTTTCTATACGCACCCGAGCCAGGTGCATGGTGCCGGTGTAGTGGGTCAATATCGGCTCGCTTAACTTTTCTACAGTGCCCACAAAAATC
>JAYUOW010000276.1:0-9032 GCA_043760555.1 Betaproteobacteria bacterium | reverse complement strand
ACACCGCTATAATTGTATTTGGTCAGCAGACACCAAGGCGTTGCCGCACAAATTTTTTCATTTGTGAGCTAAACCTGCTTTCACTCCATTTTCTTTTCAACAGGTCGTTCTTTTTGCGCGCCTGCTGTAAGTCGGCAACCACAGCATTGTTTTCCCAAACAATCGATGCGCGCGGGAGAATTGACATGAATCAAAATCAACAGCTTGTGCAGTTGGCAGTTTCTGATGTTTCAACATTTTGCAAGCAACTCCGTAACCAATTTGAAGCTGCAAAATTGCTGCCGCTGCCGAGTCATTTAGCGCTTTTGAATATGTTGGCGCGTAGTGCGGGGCACAAAAATTACCAGGCTCTGCGCGCGGATAGCAAAACCGGCATAACCCACGCAACAGCACTTGTGTTCGCAGCCCCGCCAGTGTTGGCAAAAGCGCTGCCAATGCCGGCCGACCCAAACTTATCCTGCACGCTCAAACGCGCTGTAACCCATTTTGATACCGCCGGACACCTCATTCGGTGGCCAACTCAGTTTGCGGTGCAGCAACAGGCCTTGTGGGCGCTTTGGGTGCGGTTTCCGGCTAAGCGCGAGATGACAGAGCACCAAGTAAACGAAACACTAAACCGATATCACCGCTTCGGCGATCCGGCCACGCTTAGGCGCGAGCTGGTAAACGCTAAGCTGTTGAGCCGTACCCTCGATTGTCGTCAATATCGAAAGCTAGCTAAGCAGCCCGATGCTGATACTGTGGCTTTTTTGAAACTAGTGGTAAGCCAAGCTAAAACGTAAATGACGTTTAAAAGCCATCAAAATAATGCCTGAAGATGACCTGAAATAGGGCGTCTTCAGGCATTTAAACATAAATTTTCGCGCGATTTTCACTTTGTAAGCTCGGCGCAAATTGAAAACTTTTGCAACCAAGGCTGTCGGGGCGGAGCACAAATTAACTGGTGTGATAGCGTTACCTTGATAGACGTTAGGCCGCGTTGCAATTTCACCTTTTAGAATAAAAAATTATGCGATTCATGTTCTTTGGCGTTTTAGCGTTGCTCGCGGGCTTTTTTATGGTTCGAGCAAACAACGAAGCTTCTACTGACGTTAAAGCCATCAAGCGCGACGGCATTATGGCGCAGGCATTGCCTATTACCGGCTATACGGAATCAAAGGGGCGACGCTCGGGCACCAGTTATCATATTGATCTCAGGTTTAAAACCAAGTCTGGCGCTGAAGCCGGCAGACGCATTGCCGTTAAGCGGGCGACGCTTGATAAGTTTGCGGCCAACGCGCCCGTGCAGGTGCAATACCTAGAAAAAAATTCGTCAGAGGCAATCATTATCGGTGATGATTCTACGGAGACCGGCATTTGGTTAACCCTAATTTGTTGGGCTTTTGTATTTGGCGGTATTTACCTAATTGGCCGTGGCTACTTGGATTGGAAAGCCGAGGATTCAGAACCCGGCAGCGACATTGCGGACGCCGAAGCGCTAGCCAATGGCAGGTTTTACGCGGGCATTGGCTTAGCAATTGCACTCGCCACATTGTTCGCAGTCGCGATGCAGGGCAAAGGTGTGGCAATGGGCATATTGCTACTGCTTTGCATTGTCGGCACGATGGTGTTTGGGGCGATGGCAAACAGCCGCGTTAACGCAGGCTACGGCGCGGATGGCATGACCACACCCATCGCGTTGATACTTTTATTTTTCCCTTTGGTGGCGCTTTTGCCATTGGCGTATTTATTTTTACGCCCAACCGTGTCGCTACGCCATGCTAAGAAATTTGGCATAGCAACTTTACCTGCGGCCACCAAAGCCCCTGCTGCAACATCGCGCACCCAAACCATCAACCGCACCGCTAACGGCGGCAGTGCAAGCTCCGGCGCAACCAAAGCTGACCAAGCGCGTATGCTCATCGCCCGCGCCTTGCCACAAATAAAGACCACCCTGCCCCGCCCAATGACCAACGGTGAAATTTTAACGACCGCCATGGAAGTTGAAGGTGTGAAAATACCGCAAGATGATCTACCCCTCGTGCGCGTGGCCTGTAAAAGCTTAGCCATCACCTATGTGGTTGAAAGCAGCAAAGGTGTCAGCTACATCAACCCCAAACAACTCCGCGATAGCGGCTTGACAGCAGACCAGCTGCACGCTGCAGCCATCGAAAACCTCACCCGCCTAACTAAAAATCCGCAAAAAGGCTTGGCCGTGTTGCCGCAGGAAGACTTTTTTGGCGTGGTACTCGATAGCAAATCAGAGGCCAGTTTGTTGTTGATCGACGCGCTATGGGACGGCGAATTTAAATCCGACACCCGCAACGGTGTCATCGTCGCCATCCCCGGCCGCGACATGTTAGCCTTCTGCGATCAGCGCTCAACGGCCGGTATCGCAGCCCTACGCGAGCTAACGCAACGCGTCGCGCCAGCTGCCAGCAAGGCGTTGACCAAGCAACTATATTTCCGCGTAGATGGGGATTGGATGCCATACGAATAGTTTTTATTACACCTTGTAGGCTGGGCTGGGGTGTAGTCCAACTGCGAGCCCAACATCTACCTTTAGCAGCTAGACATTACCGCGTTATGTTGGGTTCGGTATCACGCTCGGTGTTGGGCAAAAAACTAGCTCAACCTACCTTTTTTACGCACCGCGCCAAGGGTTCAACAACGCTACACCTGTTGATTTGAAATCATCCACGTTGCGCGTCACCACCGTCATGCCGTGCGTAAGTGCGGTGGCTGCGATGAGCGCATCGCGTTCCGCGCATCTGTTCGGAACATGCAAATGTGCGCAGCGACGGGCGACGATTTCATCGACGGCAAGTATCCTGCCAGCAAAAGTTGGGGTGACGATACTGTCCAACCAATCGCGCAAACGCGCGCCTTGCTTGATGTCACGGCGCTCCACCAGCAACACACCTACTTCAAGCTCCATAATGGTGACAGCGGAGATATACAACGTGCTGACAGCCACACTTTGCGACCATGTAAGCACCCCTTTATCGATTTTGCGATTGCTAGATTTTCGCAATTCTGAAACAACGTTCGCATCAAGAATAAACATGACTTTAATCGAAAGTTGCGGGCACAAAAAGCTTACCCGCTCGCGGTGGCACAAACTCAATGTCATCACCATCTGGCATGGCCAGCAGCGCATCAATCGTTTTCAAGCCCCCAGAAAGCCGCCGGTACTCTTCAATCGTGAGTAACACGTGCGCTGGTCGGCCTCGATCCGTAATGAAGACAGGACCAGTTTTGCTCGCGCGCTTGGCACGGCCCGAATCTTGGTTAAACTCGCGGCTAGATAAAGTTAAAGTAGTCATTTTCAACTCCTTGGTGGTTTCAACATCTATATGTTACTACATTACTGCTGCAACTCATAAAAAGGCAAACCCATGAACTACCAAACAGCCATGTCTTACCAAAACGCGTTATCCCAAGTTTATGCCGCCATTAAACCGCTCATCGGCGAAGGCGTAGTGGCGTCCTACATTCCGGAATTGGCGAAGGTGTTGCCCAACCAATTTGGCATGGCAATTTGCGATTTACAGGGCAATATTTTTGAGATTGGCGATGCTAAAACACCGTTTTCAATTCAATCCATCTCCAAACTTTTTTCACTCACCCAAGCCATTCATTACCAAGGTGAAGCCCTCTGGGACCGCGTAGGACGGGAGCCTTCGGGCAATCCGTTTAATTCTCTGGTGCAACTTGAAAGCGAAAAAGGCAAACCGCGCAACCCGTTTATTAACGCCGGTGCGTTAGTGATTACCGATGTGCTGCTTGATCATTCACAAGCCGGCATGGGACAGACGGCTAAGCGCCCTGATGCCGTCACGCCCCTGCTCAACCTGCTGCGCCGCGTTAGCAGTAACCCCAACATTAATTTCGATAAAAAAGTCGCACATTCGGAACGCACCACGGCCAATCGCAATACCGCCATGGCCTATTTTATGAAGGGCTTTGGTAATTTGCACCAAGACATTGATTTAGTGCTCGACACCTACTGCACCCATTGCGCCATTGAGATGAGCTGCATCGATTTAGCCCGCGCCATGGGCTTTTTAGCCAACGGCGGGGTGATACCCAACACCACAGATGCCGTGATCGACAAAAGCGCCGCAAAACGCATCAACGCCCTGATGCTCACCTGCGGCACATATGACGCAGCGGGCGACTTTGCCTATCGCGTTGGCCTGCCCGCAAAAAGCGGCGTGGGCGGCGGCATTGTGGCCGTGGTGCCAGGCGAATGCAGTATTTGCGTGTGGAGCCCAGCATTGGAGCCGTCTGGAAATTCGCACGCGGGATCGGTGGCGTTGGAGGTGTTTACGTCGATTACGGGGAAGTCTATTTTCTAGCGCAGAAATAGAATGCCCTGAAGACGCCCTATATTAGGTCGTCTTCAGGGCATTTTAATAAGGTACTTACCGCCGACTAGTTATGAATATAGCGCTCAAACACAGCTGCAAAATCCTTCTGCACATACTTCTGTTGCGCGCTGGACAGCCAGCCGTTTGCCGCTTGGGCAATTTCTTTGAACGATTCTGCGGGAGTTGGTGCGCCGCTTGAATTGCGGCCGATGGCTTGTGTGGCGTGCTCTAGGCTTACTCTCGCGTGCTCAAAGCCTATTTCGTTGTCACGGGTAATTTCGGAAATGCGGAACAGGGTTTTATAGAGGTCTTTTACTTCTTCGATGTGCTTTTTATGCACGTCAATGGAGTAGGTAGCGCCACCCATGACGAACTTAATTTCGATATCCATATCGACCGTGCCAGCAGTTTCAAGGTACACATCGGTGATGGGATTTTTCACATAACTTAAGCGGCGCAACATACGCTTTTTGCTAATGGCACTGTTGCCATCCAAGTGAATTAAGGCGGTATTGGTGAAGCAATATTCGTCTTTTTTCGACTTAATGAGGAAGTAAATTTTTTCCTGATCTTCGTGCATCACGTAGTCGTCAGAATCTACTTTATTGTAGTCTTCGGCTTTGATGACAGTACCAATATCTGAAAGACCAAGTGCGTCGGCGGCGAGTTTACCAAACATGATTTTCCCCTATGAAGAAATGAAATAATTGCGAACAACATCAACGAAAAAATTACGCATGTGTGCAGCTTAATCTATCTTCTATGAATGCTTGATGAAGTGACCGCTGGCTCGATTTTTGGCGGGCAACATTTAGCTTTGGCGCGAATTTGCATCAGATGCGTCATGCGCCCCGCCTCGAACGGGCGTCGATCGTCTCAACCCTGCGCTAAGGCTGCCACCGACGGCGGCGACTCCACGACAACCTTCACTCGCCCAGCAGGATGGCTATTTTTTGCCATTGATCGCAAATAGGCAATGTACTGCGGCGCGGACGCAAATTTTTTAGCATTCGACTCTTTTGCCAACCAAACTGATTGCATAACCGGATCAACGGGGTTCATTTCAGGCTCTCCAAAATTTCAATCACACGGCCAATACATAGGCAAATACGTAGGCAAATACAAACTTACTTCAGCCGTCACACCTCCCCGACTTATGACTTTGCCATAAGTTGTGATTTTTCGCTGCTAAAATTTAGCGTCGAGACGTCACTCGTCCCACTTGAGCTACTTTGAGCTACCCCAAAAACCTCTCCCAAGCACAACACTGCCGGCCCATCAAAATTCAATACCGAATGCGCTAATTCATGCAGCGTCATGCGAATTTGTTGCTCGTTGGGTAGGCTAATATTTTCTACAATTGCTACCGGCAAACTAGGCGCTTTGCCGCTTGCAATAAGGCGTTTGGCGATATTGGCGCTATCGCGGCTGGCCATGTATAGCACTGCGGTGTCGCTGGTTTCAACGGCTTGCTGCCAATCGCTCGCACCTTCGTTGGGGCCGATTCTTGGGGTGGCAAACGTGACGCTGCGGGCAATGCCGCGCTGCGTTAACGATTGCTTTAATTGCGCGCTCGCGGCCAAGGCTGCGGTAATGCCTGGAACGATTTCAACTTCAATATTTGCAGCTTGAAGGGCTGCAATTTCTTCTTGCGCGCGACCGAACAACATGGGATCGCCACCCTTTAAACGCACCACAATGTTGTGGCAGCGAGCGGCTTCAACCAAGCTTTTATTGATGAAGCGTTGATCAGTTGAAACCTGCCCTACCCGCTTGCCGACGGCCATTTTACGGGCGTTTTCAGCCAGTGCTATGGTTTCTGGATGTACTAGGGCATCGTAAAAGACGATGTCGGCACTGGCTAGAATTTTTGCGGCACGCAGGGTGAGTAAATCTGGTGCACCGGGGCCAGCGCCTACCAAATACACTTTTCCAATCGCGCTAATCATGATTTTTTTCCAACAAAATTGTGCCTGCGGCTACGGTGGCGTTGGTTGTTTCATCAATCAAAATAAAACACCCTGTTGCATGGTTATCGGCATAGGCGTCAATAAACAATGGCTGCGCACAATTTAGCTTGAGACGCCCTATTTCATTGGCTTTCAGGCTAGTTGCACCGGCAATTGGCGTTAAGGTTTCAATATCAATTTTGCTTTCTACCGCCTGCACCACAGCACGAATATTGCGCGTTAAGTGTTTAAGTAAATAGCGGCGATTCATATCCAGCGGCGCGTTGCCTAGCCAACACACGTTCGCGGTGATGACATTACTACTCTCCGGTGCGTTATCCAACCCAGCAGCGGCGTTGACAAACAAATCACCGCGTGAAATATCAAGCTGACGGTTAAGCGTTAACGTGACTGCCTCGCCCGCACAGGCCACATCACGATTTCCGTCAACCGTGATAATTTCCAAAATTTGCGCTTGCTCGTTTGATGGCAAGACCGTGATGGTTTCGCCCACGCGCACAGTGCCGGATTCAAGTTGGCCAAGGTAGCCGCGATGCTCCTTATTTGCGCCAAACTTAACGCGCGAAACGAGTTGCACCGGAAAGCGCAAGGCTTGCGAATTCACGCGGCTCGCATCTACCGTTTCTAAATATTCGAGTAGGGTGGGGCCTTTAAACCACGGTAAATTATTAACATCATCCACCGTTTTGCTCACCACATTATCGCCATTTAACGCTGATATGGGCAGCACAGTAACGGACGCCAAACCTAGTTCTTTAGCGATGATTTCAAAGTCGGCCTTAATCGTCTCAAATACGGTTTGATCGAACCCAACAAGATCCATTTTGTTAATCGCCAACACCACTTTCGGCGTACCCAATAAGGCGGCGACGGCCGCGTGACGGCGCGTTTGGGACAATATGCCTTTCGATGCATCGGCCAACACAATGGCTACTTGTGCAGTCGATGTGCCGGTGACCATGTTGCGGGTGAACTGCTCATGACCGGGGGTATCGGCAATGATGAATCGGCGTTTGTCCGTCGCAAAATAGCGGTAAGCTACGTCAATTGTGATGCCCTGCTCGCGCTCTGCCGTTAGACCGTCAGTGAGCAAAGACAAATCAATTTTTGCATGGCCGCGTTTGGTGCTGGCGTTGCCGATGCTCAATAGTTGATCTTCAAAAATAGATTTTGAATCGAACAACAAGCGACCAATTAGCGTGCTTTTGCCGTCGTCTACTGAACCGGCTGTGGAAAATCTTAGGGTTGAAATAGTTTCGGTATTCATCAAAAGTACCCTTCTTTTTTTCGCTGCTCCATCGCCGCGTCGCTCGTTTGATCGTCTAATCTGGTGGCACCTCGTTCAGTCAAACGCGCCAGCATCGTTTCTTCGATAATTTCCTGCACCGTTGCAGCATCAGACTCCACGGGCGCGGTGCAAGTCACATCACCCACGGTGCGAAACCGCACGCGCTTAATTATTGATTGCTCGCCAGCCTTCACAGGCGTGAGCGCGGACACGGGCACGAGCGCGCCTTTGCGAATGACCACTTCGCGATCATGCGCAAAATAAATTTTTGGCACTTCAATTTGCTCGGCATCAATGTATTGCCAGATGTCTAATTCAGTCCAATTCGATATTGGAAACACCCGCACATGCTCGCCTGCATTTACCCGCAAATTGTATAAATTCCACAGCTCAGGCCGCTGATTTTTTGGATCCCACTGCCCCCAAGAATCACGATGCGAAACGATGCGTTCCTTCGCGCGTGATTTTTCTTCATCGCGACGTGCGCCGCCAAATAGCGCGTCAAATTCAAACTCTTTTATTGCATCTAACAAAGTAATGGTTTGGTGCACATTGCGCACCTCATCTGTTGTGCGCAATACGATACGGCCTTTGGCGATCGAATCTTCAAGCGATCGTACAATCAAACGCTCGCCCAGCTGCTTGGCGCGAAAATCGCGAAAGGCAATCACTTCTGGAAAGTTATGTTCGGTATCAATATGCAACAGCGGAAACGGAAAGCTATCGGGGCGAAACGCTTTTTCAGCTAAACGCAGCATCACGATGGAATCTTTGCCACCCGAGAATAGCAACGCGGGGTTGCGCGATTCGGCAATCGTCTCGCGCATGATGTGAATCGCTTCAGCCTCCAAAGCCAGTAAATGGGCACTCTTCAGAGGTTTAGCAATAATTTTTTGGGCTGGTTTTTCTAACACGGCGCTTATACTCATGATATTTTCTCGTTAACTTTTTGGCTTACTGGGTTCGGAAACTGTTTTAATACAGACACAACATTTTCCGCCACATGCAAACCACACTCTTGTTGACCACTACTGGTATTTTCCCACCACCAGCGCCCCGCGCGGGGATGCTCGCCCGCCTTGACAGCGCGCGTACAAGGCTCGCACCCTATAGACGGATAGCCACGGTCATGTAGGGCATTGTACGGCACCCCGTTGGCTTGCAAATACGCCCAAACGTCGTCATTTGTCCACTCAAGCAGGGGGTTAAATTTTTCCAAGCCGTGGGTTGCGTCGGTGCTTTGCATTTCAAGGGTTTGGCGCGAATCAGCTTGATCGCGACGCAGGCCTGTGAGCCACGCTTTTTTGCCCTGAAGCGCACGTCGCAACGGCTCCACTTTACGGATATGGCAGCAACTTTTACGGGCTTCAACGCTTTCATAAAAGCCATTGATGCCAGAGTTTGCAATGTAGTCAGCTACCG
>JAYUOW010000275.1:0-9042 GCA_043760555.1 Betaproteobacteria bacterium | reverse complement strand
CTGGGGACCTACCGCTTACAAGGCGGGTGCTCTACCAACTGAGCTATGCCGGCAAAAAACTTTGAAGGTGAAAGCGAACGCAACACCTAAACAACAACAGCTGCGCAGTATAAAGCAACAAGGCTGTTTTTGGAAGTGTTGAGGCTTATTTTTTTACTGTTTTTCAGTTTTAGTAAAGCGTTCAAAGCCCAATTGCGACACTTTTGCCGTAAATGGCGGAACACGCGGTAAGTCGGTCATTGTTAATTCAATCTCATAGAGCGCCACTATAAAATTACCTGTCCCGTCAGGCGAGTCCGCGCTAGGCTTAATTTTTGGTGCAATTTCTCGCGCCAGCCAGCCGACGGTTAATGACCCCAATTTAGCTTCACCAGAAGGCTGTGCCATCGGGTTAACGGTTTGGATATAGGCCAAAGCATTGCTCTGCGCGTGCGCACGTGCCTGAGCCGCTTCTGCGCGAGAAATGCCACCAAAGCTTGCATTTATCCAGCTAAACAACGCCAAACCAGCCACGGCCAGAAGCGTGAGGGCGACGATTGCCTCCAATAGAGAGAAGCCGCGTTGAAGCCTGTGTTTTTGCATCATTTGAGTTCCGCCGTGCAAAGCGGCGGCACCAATTTCACTTGCCAAGACGCGCCATTTTTGGCGGTAACAGTTACATCTCCGCCGCCGCAAAAGCCGTTCGCTTGGATCGCCACAGGATTAGCAACTGAAATTTGCCAATCCGCAGGTAAGCTAGGAAGTAGCGCCCGAGCCGCTTCCGGTGAAAGCAGTACCGGCTTCGCCTGTGTGTAGGCCTTAAAACTAAGCCTACCCAGCTCAGACGTAATTGAGCCCAAGGTAGATTTTTGCGCATAACTTTCGATCATGCGTGCGAAATTTGGCAGCGCCACACCCGCGATGGTCGCGATAATGGCTAGCACCACTACTACTTCTAGCAGGGTGAAGCCCGAAGTAGGTTTGCCGGAGCGGTTGATGTTTGGTTTGCAGAACAACATATGTAAAGTACAGCTATATCCACTGAATTATCTGATTTGGCGGAAGCTGGCGCTTTCGGTCATCGAGCGCTCATCCGGCTATTGGCTAGCCATTTACCGCTAGTCCCACGACCTCTGCCGCTTGTCATTGTATTCGACGTTATATTACCCTACCATTGTATTATTTATTTACCACTAGGAGACTCCAATGTTCGCTCGCTTATCAATTGTGCCAATGACTGCCTGCCGTAAACCAAAAACGATGGTTGAAGGCTTCACGTTAATCGAAGTAATGATTGTTGTCGTAATTGTTGGCATTTTGGCAGCAGTTGCGCTCCCGCAATATACCAGCTATATATTTCGTGCCAACGTTCAAGAAGCCACCGCCACTCTTAGCGATGTGCGCACGCGATTAGAGTTGCTGTACGGCGACAGCAGAAGTTATATCCGGTCTGGAGCGTGTGTAACGAACACCATCGGCGACACTGGTTCCGGTGGTAAGCTCAATACGCCAAGATTTGATTTTGATTGCGTCGCAGTATCCTCACAAACATTCGTCGTAACCGCTACAGGCAAGGGATCGATGGTCGGCTTCATTTACACCATCAATGAGCGTGATATTAGGAGCACAACTAGTGTTGGCGCAAGTTGGGGTGGGGTTAGTGCTGCCAACAGATGGATCGTGAAAAAAGGCGAATAAAATGAATCCAGGCGATCCTAAACTATCTGTACCGCTGCGGTTACTTTGTCCTATTCGAAAGCATATTCAATCCGGCTTTTCATTGATTGAACTAATTGTAGTTATGGTAATTCTTGCGTTGCTAATTGCGGCCGCAGTAAAGTATGGCCCAATTTATGTAGCGAATAACCGCGTAAAGTCAGCAACTGAAACTTTTCGAGCGGCTTTGGGTATCGCGAGGTCAGAAGCTACGAAGCGAAATGCTCGGGTAGACATGATCATGGACATCGGAACTGAAGAATGGCGTGTTCAAACCCAAGAAGTGCCACCCTTTGTTATTCGCACCGGCTCCTTTCTAGATCACAAGGGCATAACCGGGCCGTTTACTGCTGGTGCTGCGGTTACCTTTGACGCCTTTGGGCGTCCCACAGGCGGTGGCCCAGCGTTTAATTTCGCCAGCACGGCGGGTACTTGCCAAACTGCTGGTGGTGAAGTGAGATGTTTGCGCGTAGTTTTGGGTGCAGGCGGTCAAGCAACAGTGTGCGACCCCGCAATGTTATATGCAACAAATCCTGGCGGGTGTAAACCGTGAGAAAGTTCAAGAAAATCGGAAAGCTGCGTCAGTCTGGTGCCTTACTAATTGAGGCGATGGTCGCGATTATTTTGTTTACCATTGGTGTGCTTGCGTTGATTGGCGTACAGGCAGCGGTAATGCGTGCAACCTCGGATTCTAAAATTCGGCTTGATGCTGAGTTTTTTGCGGATCAGCTCATTTCAGAAATGAACGCTGATGCGCGCTCTGATGGCGTCACTGCATTTGCCGGAAACCCAGCACTGGTTGCGCGAGGAAAAGTAGATGTTGGTCGGCTAATGTCGCGCTACAACACCGGGGGTATTGCCTTCCAACGGTGGCGTAATCGAATCATTGCTAACGACGCAAGCGGTCTACCGTTATCGGCGTCGAACCCTCCAGAGGTCACGGTTACGCGGCTTTTGATTCCAAATTCCGATGATTCCGCTGGAGTAGATGTGATCATTTATTGGAGATCGCCCACAGACGATCCTGCCGGTCCGGCTAGAAGACTGGTAACTACGTCGGTAATTAATTAAAGCGTTCAGCCATTATGGGTTTCTCATGCAAACATCAACAACACATTTTATGAATTCGATTATGCGCGTAGGATCAGAGGTTTCTCCTGCCCGCGGAATCTGCAAAATCATTCTGCGTCCAATAGGCGCTCAGTCTGGGGTATCGCTCGTTGAGCTAATGATAGCCGTCACGATCGGGCTACTTGCCACTATCGTTATTTTTACTGTGTATAAGAATGCCGATGGCTACAAACGCACCACTGTCGGCGTTGGTGATGCGCAAAGTAATGGAGCAATCGCCCTCTTCACACTAGAGCGTTATATTCGTACGTCTGGGTCTTCACTTGTCACGACTAACGAGGTTCAGCCGGGTGGTTTTACCGCAACGAAAGCAAATTTGCTTCTAGGATGTGCATTGTCTGGTTTCCCAAATGCAAACGTAATTAGTGGCCCTGCTGGTGCACCCACAACACCCATTGCGCCTGTGCGAATTGTCGATGGGAGTTTGCTAACGGGAGGCATTGCTTCTACGTCCGATGCTATCGTGATTATGGCGGGCAACGCAGATATTGCCACTAACCCTACTCGTGCAGCACCGATTGCTGGAGGATCGCTAAGCCTTGTAGGTGTTCAGAATTTGTACGGTTGGAGGATCGGTGGAGCCGGGCGGCCATCTGACATCGCCTTGTTGACGATTGATAGACCTAGTGGTGGCTCCACGAGCGCTATCCCATGCGCCGCACGGAGGATCGCTGCTGTTTCGGTCACCAGCGGGTCCGGCGCTATTACGCTTGCTGGGGCAACCCCTGCGATAGGCTATGTACCGAGGTCAAGCCTTCATAATCTTGGGCCGAGCCCGTTTTTTCTGACGCTATCAATTAACGCGCAGCAAGAGCTTGTCGAAACCAACTTCGCGCGTGTCGCTACTGGTGAGTCAGCTATTCCTGAAGTTCGCATTGTTGCTGACGGTATTGTGAGCTTGCAAGCGCAATATGGCATTGATGACAACCAAGATGATGTGATAGACAGATGGGTGGAGCCTGTTGGAGTATGGGGTAATCCCGTTCTTGTCGATGTACCCGGGACAGTCAGCGGAAGCGGCGTGGCGGCAATAACGAAAATTAAAGCAATTCGAATCGCTGTGTTAGCACGCTCCGCACATTATGCAGCGCCAGATCGGGATACAAACGCCTGTGTAGCTACGGCCACAGTACCCAATTGGCGGTTGCTTGCAGCGGTAGCGGGTATCGGTACTTTGCCAGCACCCGCGGCACTGGCCTTGCCGGCAGGCGTCGATATTCTGCCTCTAGTTGTTTCTAGCGCTCCTTCTAACGCGGCCAACGCGGATTGGCGCTGCTTCAAGTACCGTACGTTTGAAAATATCATCCCCGTATTGAATATGCTTAGGAGTCCGCTGTGAGAGCAAACCTTGAAGTTCACTCCGGTCGCCAACGCGGCGTTATTTTAATTGTTGCATTAATCGTCTTGGTCGCACTTAGCTTAGCCAGCGTTGGGTTAATGCGATCTGTGGATACCGCAACGTCGGTGGCAAATAACGTAGCGATTAAAAAGGATATTTATCGTTTGTCCGCACGAGGTATCCAACAAGCAATGACGCAATTAGCGCCGCTACGTAATCCAGGTGATAACGAATTACCCATAAGTAATGCTACGGGCGCAAGCTATTTCGCAACAGGAAACCAAGCGGTTGATTTTCGTGGGTTACCGCTTATCCTAGTAAACGCACAGGCACCAACAGAACCAGGAGCAGCCACTGGATGGGCCGGAGAGCTCGCTTTGCCAATACCCATCGTCACGGCAACAGGCGCAACTACCAATGGTGGTTTCGTAATTCGGTATGTTGCAGAACGGCTCTGTCCAAATGTCGGCCCTAATGAAGCATCAACTAACCCGTGTCGCATGTCGTCAGGAGCAGGGGCGCAGACATGTGACGCACTTGACAAAGACTGCCTTGGTAAGGGCGGTACCATTTACGTCCGTCTTACCTGGCGCATCGATGGTCCTAAGGGTGCGGTTTCTTATTTCCAAACGATGCTGCTATAACAGTTTTGTCGGTTTAACTCATTCGTTTCTTTGCTGTAAATTTATTTAATTTAATAGGAGTCGTCATGCGAGCCACAAAAAATTTAGTAATTGCGCATAGAGGATGGTTAGGGGCTTTATTTGGCGCTGTGCTAAGCGTTGCGTCGAACGCCGCACCCGTCGTCATCGCCGATGCACCACCGTTAGATATTAATACGGTGAAGCCGAACATTATGTTTACGCTCGATACGTCGGGGAGCATGCAGGAAGTATCCGTTCCAGATGTTTTTGGTGGAAACGTAGGGTCAAATTGCTTTAAAAATCATATTGCAAATCCTCTTTACTATAATCCAAGTGCAACTTATGCGCCGCCCAAATCATACAACGGTGGAACCAATACGACAACTGCCTTCCCGGACTCTGTTTATACGGCAGCCCCTTGGGATGGCTTTAATACAACTGCAACGTATCGAGATAATCCCGCTGGTGGCGCGTTGGTCAACCAAACGGGCGCGCTTAATTTATCCACTCGGTTTAGAGCCGATTTTGAATATGCTAGTGGCCATGGGCCAGGTCAGGGTGCCTCTGATGGTTTTTACATGCAATACACTGCCGCAGCACCTGCAGTGGCAACACCAGGGTTTTGTCATCCTAATGCTTCGTATACTAAAGTGAGTTTAAACACCGCTACTGCAGCCCAACAGATTAATTTTGCGAATTGGTTTAGTTACTATCGGTCGCGCATGCAAGCGATGAAGTCCGCAGCGGGAATCGCCTTTGCAGATTTAGATGATGGATTTCGCGTTGGCTTCCATAATATTTGGCAAACCGCTGGATCATTTTTAAATGTATTAGATTTTACGGGGTCGCACCGTCAAACTTGGTATCAACGGTTTTACACATCGGTGCCGTCAGGAGGTACCCCCACGCGTGCAGCGACTATTAGGGTTGGCGAATATTTTAGAACAGGTGTGATGCCCGGTGCTGCTGGCTCCATTGATCCCGTCCAGCAATCATGCCAAGCCAACTATCATATCGTGTCAACCGATGGGTATTGGAATGAAGGGAATCCGGCATTTGCGCCGGGAAGCACCGACGATATCGTGCCCGCATTGCCGTCGCCGGTAGCCGGATTGACGGCTGGTGCTCCTTGGCCTGCGCTTTATCGGGAAAACACTGCTGCTGCCGTAGCGCCGGCCATTAAATCACCGACTATGTCGGATATCGCCACTTATTATTGGGCTACTGACCTTCGTACTGCCGGAGGAGTTTCGGCTAACAATGTCCCAATATCCACGAAGGATCCCGCAAACTGGCAACACGTAGTGCTTTTTGGTGTGTCTATTGCCGCGAGCGGCACGTTGCCTTATACAACCGCTACCAAGGCTACTATTGAAAATGAAATTGCAGCAGGTTTGCGGGTTTGGCCGAATCCAATCAATAACTCGCCGTCAGCGATCGATGATTTGTGGCACTCAACTGTTAACGCACGTGGCAATTTTTTTAACGTGAACTCACCTGGGGAGTTGGCTTCAGCTCTAAGCGAAGCCTTGCTGGACATCTCGAGTAGAAGCTCTTCCGCGTCGGGCGCGGCGTTGGCCAACTCTAATTTAGCTGCCGGCAATGCTGTCACCTACATCCCTAGCTATCGGTCAGGCGAATGGTCTGGCGAATTAGTTGCGAAGAAACTCGATCCGTTAACGGGACTTACCACTACCACCGAATGGAAGCATGGTGATATTCTAAACGCGGACTTGGCTGGAACTGGGTGGAGCACCAACCGAAAAGCGCTAACGCGGGTAGGCTTCGCTACCGTTCCGCTTAGACTCGCTACAAGCTTAAATGCGGCGCAAAAAATGTCTCTTGGAGCAACTCCTGCAGAGCAGCAAGCGGTATTGAACTATCTGCGTGGCGACAAAACGGAAGAAAGTGCGATCTCAACCTATAAGTTTAGGCCTCGTACGGCCATGTTGGGGGATATTATAAATTCTGAACCTGTAGCAATTGCGGACACCTCGCACGGCTATTCAGATGGCTATAATCCGGGCTATAATTTATTTAGGCTAGGTAACACGTTACGCAAGCCTACCGTCTACTTTGGGTCAAATGACGGCTTTTTTCATGCTGTTAATGGCGAGATAACAGGCCCGAATGCTGGTAAAGAACTTTTTGTTTATATGCCCAGCGAGTTAATGCGAGCTGGCGCATCGGGAATCGCCGCGCTAACATATAAAACAACCAACCCTCCCGCGACAAGATTTGCACACAAGTATTACGTGGACGGCCGTATCGGCGTGCGTGATGTTGATTTTCTCCGTACTAGCCAAAGTGGGTCTGCCCCAACACCTGATCCGGGCGGCGGCGGCTCCAACTGGCGCACAGTCTTGATCACTGGGATGGGTAAAGGTGGTAGAAGCTATACGGCTTTTGACGTGACCACCGCTCCAAGTGCGACTGATACCGAAGCAGCTCTCGCAACTTCGAACCGTGTTCTGTGGGAATTTACAGACGCCGACATGGGTTTTACTTATGGCGCTCCAGCAATGGCGAAAACAGTGCGCTACGGGTGGGTAGCGATGTTAACCGGCGGCTACAACAATACTACTGGCCCGAATGCTGGCAAAGGTGTTGTGTATATTGTTGACGTAAAAACGGGCACGTTGCTTCATAAGTTTATTACACCTGATGGCTCCGCGACGGATCCGCTCGGTTTAGCGCATCTTTCCAGCTTTATCCCAGATGCAACCGACTTCACGACAGATTTTATTTATGCGGGCGATTTAAATGGAAACGTTTGGCGGTTTGATGTTTCGACAACCGCCACCTACGATGCGTCGGGAATTAAGTTAGCGCAACTCAAGTCGGCAGCCGGGCAAGCGCAGCCAATTACGTCTGCACCAAGGCCGTACGCTGATCCTCTCACTGGTCGCCGTTTCATTGCTGTGGGAACTGGGAAATTACTTAGTGTCGCGGATGTAACAGACCAGTCGCAGCAAACATTTTACAATATTGCTGACGGAGATGTGTACACTCCGAAGATAACGGGCTTGCCGGTTACCCGTGCAAACTTAACAAACATACCGCCTGCGCAATTTGATCGGTCGCCGAGCTCGCCTGTTTCTTTAGATGGTTGGCTTCAAGATTTATTGCCAGCTAGCGGTGAACGTATAATTAAGGAATCTGCTGTATTTTTCGGAATTGTGATTCCAACTTCCATCACTCCGAGCACTGATCCATGTAGTCGGGGTGGTGTAGGCACAGCATATGCACGAGCTGGGTTGACTTCTAACAACAAGCTTACAGGCGTGACTAAATTAGGAGGAGGACTTAGTGACCCGCCATTTCATGGGCCGCGTCCCGTGATAACTTCGAGTGGGGCACCGGTCGTACAGGTGCTGAAGGGGGATGGCACTATTGATATCCTTCAAGGTATTCAAGTTCCTGGCGGTTTCGTAGGTTCCGTCGTGAACTACCGGGAAATCATTGAATAGCATCTACAGTGTTTGCTTCAGTTTATTAACCGTGTTGTTCCAGCCCGACGAAGCATTAGTTTTATGTACTAATTTGGCTCGTAATGCGTAGCTAAAATTTCAGACTACAACAGGCCGAAGCAATAGGTTGTGTGTTTTTATGGAAAAATTATGCTAGTTAACTAAGTGCCAAGTAATTTGAGGTTGAATTCTGTAGAAAGCTCACGCATTTTTCACGTCGACATAATTGATTTTGACGTGAAGGCAAACACCTCGGTCTGGTGTGTTATGGTCAGTTTGGTATCTTTGTCAAGCATTGTAGGTTGCTCTCGCGCAGCTGGAAATACCCCAGATCAGGGCTTTAGCGTGGTGTAGGCATGGGAATATGCGGGTGTGCAGACGCACAAGATAACCAACGCACATGCGCCAATATTGGTATCGATATGAACGCTTCTTCGTTCAATGACAATGCGGTCGCCAGCGCAAATACTAAATGCAGAGTTGTTTAGATGCATGATCCCGCTGCATCGGGTCATAACATAAATTTCTTCTGATCGCATGTGTAAGCGGTCGACCGTACTTGCGCTAATTGGTATGCGCGCCTCAGCAATGCACGGTGAATTTATTCTAACGAGAACCGGAGACAGCAGTGTAAGCGTCCGGCCAAATCACCTATGAATTGAACTGCTGTTGGGTCACGCTCGCCAGTTTTCACTGGAGAGAAAGCCATGATCGAGAACACAAAGCAGACGCAGTGGGCACAACAGGTAAGAGCGCAGGGATT
>JAYUOW010000274.1:0-9043 GCA_043760555.1 Betaproteobacteria bacterium | reverse complement strand
ATGCGAAATTCCCAGCACCCCTGATTATACTCGACACCGAGTAAACCCTCGATCAAACGTCGGTCTTGAAACGAATGATTCGCCCGCGCCAGCATGGTCCAGCCCGCGCCAGCTTTGCCTATTAGCGGTGCTAACGGCCATTGGGCCGACAAATCCAGCTGTTTTATCCCATCGGCCACCGCCGTCGAAAGCGGAATGCCGCTGGTGCTCACGTCAGTATTGCGACTAAATCGGTAAGCGATATTCACAATTTTGCCGGTTTCAGGGTTGTAGCGCGCCGAAACATTGGCTTTTTTAAACTGTTTTAGCGTAGTGGAATATTGAAATGATGAATCAAAATACCAGGCATCAATCGGCTGCGCCGACACCGCCGCCAGCAAATCAGAGCGACTTAATTGCCCAAACTGTGTGCCATCGCTGGCTTCTTGCGTGTTGCCAGCCACCTGCACCCCGCCCGCTAAATCAGCCAAACTTACCCGTTGTGGGCTAAAGTAATAGCGAGTGCCTACTGCCGCGCGCAGCCTTTCAATACCGGTACTGTTCTCAATAAATCGGGTCGTGAGCGCACCGGTAAGTTGCTTGGCATCAGAAATTCTATCGCCGCCGATAAACAAGTTTTCATTAAATATTTGCGCAAAATTAAAGTCAGTTTGCGAGGTGGTAAAAATCGGCAAACGGCTTTGTTCGCGATATGGCACTTGTAAATAAAACAAACGCGGCTCAAGGGTTTGCGTATGGGCGCTGGACGCAAAAGTGACTGGCCGTTCAAAGGTCATGCCGCTATCGACGCTTGCAATCGGCAGCGTGCGGGTTTTAGCTTCAAAGCCTGCATCGTTATCGCCCAGCCGATATTTAGTGAAGTGATAACCTAGTTTAGGCGTTAAAAACCCATAGCTGCGCACCATCGGGTAGGACACCGACGGATAAACCAGCAAACGCTTGCCGTTGACCAACGTCGGATGACGGAAATCCGTAAATTCGCCTAGCGCGTTGAGCACAAAGCCGTTTTTGACAACCGGATCGGCGTTAAACGTAAATGACGGGGCTAAGCGATAGGGCGCAATGATCGGCACCACCGGGTCTTGCAAGGTTTGATAGCTTAAATGGCGCGCGGTGAGGGTGCCGTAAGCGCTGCTATTGCTCAGCAAAAAATCGCGCGGCAAATTGGTTTGCGAGGTATTGGCAATGCGGGTAGAAAGATCGCGAAAATAGCTATCGTCCGACACTTTTTGCACGTTAATCGCGGCCACCCAATTTTTAATGCCAAAATTATCGAAATTTTGTACGTGGTTAAGCTTCGCTAAAAACCGGTCGCGATTGGCAGATTGATCCGACGGCAAATATTCCGCATCTAGTTGACCCAAAAAGTTAGGTTCTAAATAACGAAATTCACCGCCCAATTGCAAGCCGCGTTTTGTAAAAATTTTCGGCGTTAAAGTGGCATCGCGATTGGGTGCCAAGTTAAAGTAGTAAGGCACTGCTAACTCAAAACCAGTTTTAGTAGATGAGCCAAATGAAGGCGGCAAAAAACCACTTTTACGTTCGTTATTCAACGGAAAACTTACGAACGGTAAGTACAACAGCGGCACGCCTTTAAACTCAACTGTGCCGTGTAAACCCGTACCCACAGCGGTTCTATGGTTAAGCGTAATTTCTTGCATCTTCAGAAACCACTCGTTTTCATCTGCTTTGCAGCTGGTGTAAGTGGCGTCATACAAATGCTCTTGTTCTGGGCCTTCTAAATCAATTCGGCTGGCCGTGCCGCGCGCGTCCATGGTGCGACCAACGCCGCGCTTAAACGTGCTGCTAGATGCAGTGCCAATGGCCGGAATGGGCGTGAAAGGCAAAACACTGCGCGGCAGAAAAAACGTCGGCTTCGTGATGGAGCCAATTTGCGATTCCATCCCCAAACTAATTTTATCGCCCGTCAGCACATCGCCATCACGGTCAATTCGCACGCCGCCTTCGGCTATAGCAATATCAGTTTCTTGGTTATAGGTAACGGTTTGCGCGTTTAGCACCACATTGTCGGCCGTTACCACCACATTGCCGCTGGCCGCCGCAGTTTGGTTGGCAATGCCTTCCATGCGGTCGGCATCAATTACCCGATCAGCAGTTTTAGATACCGGCTTATTGGCACCAACTACTGCGCTAATGCCCGTTTTACGGCTATCTACAGCTGTTTTCGATTCGATTTTTATCTGTGGTTGACCAAGTGGGCTGACCTGCACCGAGCTTGCTTGCGCGTGAGCGGTGAGCGCAAAAGTGGGTGCAAACGATGCGGCATTGGCGGCAAGACAGGCTAAAAATAATTTGTTCAGCTTAGGCAAAATAAGGATTCGATAAAAATGAGTAGAGAAGCTGGAAAGCCGTGGAGCGCAAGAATGATAAAATATGCACCTAGTAGCCTGTCGGACTGTGGCAATCGGAATCAAATTTTGGCTGCGCCGAACCAGATTTTGCCCATTTTTTACGTCAATATCGAGCATATTGACTCAAAAATGGGTGAAATATGGGTCGCGCAGGCGAGATTTGAGTCGATTTAGCCATAGTCCGACAGGCTACTAAGACAGCGATTAACAGCTTTAGTGCCACTTTAAGGTCAAACGAGCGCTAAAAATTGTATTCCAACACCATATTTTACCAATTAGGCAGTAGTGATAGCGAATCAATCAAACAATAAATCTGACAGCACGCATCCGTCCGCAGCAGATTTTACCGAATCCTCCCCACGTTATGCCGCTTTATTGGCTTGGGTCAGTGGCCAAATAGGTGCAAATTTCTCCATCCATAAAGCCTCAGAAGACGCCAGCTTTCGCCGCTACTTCCGCGTGAGCGCAGGCACAACTGCGGGTGCTAAAACATGGATTGTGATGGACGCCCCGCCGGAACGCGAAAAATGCGCGCCCTTCGTGCGCATCGCGGCCATGTTTGCGCAAGCGGGCTTGCACGCACCAGACATTACCGCGCAAGATTTAGATCTGGGGTTTTTGCTACTCGAAGATTTAGGCCGCAGCACTTATTTACAAGGCTTAGCAGCCATTGCGAACCCTGATCCTGAATTTGATAATGCTGCGCAAAATAAGCTGGCGCATAGCCTGTTTGTCGATGCAATCGACGCGCTGGTGCAGTGGCAGTTGTGTTCTCAGCCCGATGTGCTCCCGCCCTATGACGAAGCCGTGTTGCGCCGCGAAATACAGCTGTTTCCAGACTGGTACGTCGCCAAGCACCGCAATATCGTGCTCTCCGCTGCGCATCAAAAAATAGTCAGCGATGCGTTTACCACCATCGTGCAGCGCAACCTAAATCAAGCGCAGGTGTTTGTGCACCGTGATTTTATGCCGCGTAATTTAATGATTGTTCCCTCGACGGCTCCGTTCGCTAACCCAGGCATTCTTGATTTTCAAGATGCGCTTTACGGCCCAATTAGTTACGATATTGCGGCTTTGTTTAAAGATGCCTTTATTTCGTGGAAAGAAGAGCAAATACTCGATTGGACTATTCGCTATTGGGAAAAGGCGCGCAAAGCCAAGTTGCCCATACCAGCCGATTTTTCTGAGTTTTACGCCGATTGCGAATGGATGGCGCTGCAGCGGCACTTAAAAATATTGGGTTTATTTGCCCGCATCAACTACCGCGATGGTAAGCCAGATTATCTAGCCGACACGCCCCGTTTTATTGCCTACGTGCGCCACACCTGCGATCGTTATCGTGCCCTTGGCCCGCTGCTCACCGTGATTGATCATATCGAATCTACCGCGCCAGCGGACGTTGGCTACACCTTCTAAAACGCCATGCAGCCGCACGACTACAAAGCATTTATTTTTGCCGCAGGCCGGGGCGAAAGGTTGCGTCCGCTTACCGACACTATTCCAAAACCGCTACTGCGCGTAGGGCAAAAAAGTTTAATTGAATATCAGCTAAAAGCCCTAATTGACGCGGGTTTCCGGGATATTATTATCAACGTGGCGTGGCTTGGTGAGGCGATTCAAACTGCGTTGGGCAATGGCGCACGCTATGGTTGCCGCATTAAATATAGCGTTGAAAATGTGGCGCTTGAAACCGTGGGCGGCATCGTGCAGGCGTTGCCGCTGTTGTGCACGCAGCCGTTTGCAACGGTAAGCGCAGATGTATTTACCGATTACGATTACGCCAAGCTTGTTGCTGTTTGCGCGCACATCGAAGCGCAGCCGGAACACCACGTCGCGCATTTTGTGCTCGCCGATAATCCGCCGTTTCATCCAGAAGGTGATTTCGCCATACGCAATCAACTAGCCACGCGGCAGGGCGATGCACAACATCCACGCTTAAATTACGCTGGCATCGCGGTGTGGCACCCTACCGTGTTTAAAAACTGCGTGCGAGGAGAGAAAATGAAGCTATTCCCCTGGGCAGATCAGTTCGTATCCGCGCAGCAGGTCACAGCCGAACATCATCGCGGCGTGTGGGACAATATTGGTACTGAAGATGAACTAAACGCGCTTAATGATCGTCTAATTAAAATGCAACTTAGAAGCCAAAAATGAAATCAGAAAACCTACTCACCACCCCAAATATTCGCGCCCACGCCAAACGTCGCGTACAGCTTGCAAAGACCCTAAAACAGGGCATCGTCATCATTCCGACCGCCGCAGAAGTCACGCGCAATGCCGATGCGCATTATGAATTTCGCTGGGATAGTTTTTTTTATTACCTTACTGGTTTTCGTGAGCCGGAATCGGTGTTGGTTATTACGCTAGGTGCCAAACCAAAATCTATTTTATTTTGTCGCGATAAAAATCTAGAACGTGAAATTTGGGATGGCTTTCGCTACGGACCAGCGGCGGCGCAAAAGGCATTTGGGGTCGATGCTGCTTATTCGATTGATGCGCTCGACGACATGCTGCTAAGCCTAATGGCTAATCAACCCTGCATCCACACGCCGCTTGGCGTAGCAGGCAATTGGGATAGTCGCGTTACCGGTTGGCTCAATGCAGTGCGGGCAAAGTCGCGCGCAGGTGTCGCCGCCCCCACAGAAATTCATGATTTACAAACCGTGGTTGCCGAGCAAAGACTCATTAAAGACGACCATGAAGTAGCGCTGATGCGTCGCGCTGCCGTCATCAGCGCAGACGCGCATCGCCGCGCCATGCGAGTGGCGCGACCGGGGCTGTATGAATATGCGGTTGAAGCCGAGCTCATGCATGAATTTATAAAAAACGGTGCGCGTCAAGCAGCTTATGGCTCTATTGTGGCCACGGGAGCAAACGCCTGCGTGCTGCATTACAGCCAGAACAATGCGCTGATAAAAGCGGGCGATTTAATGCTAATTGATGCCGGCTGCGAGTTTGAAAGCTATGCGGCCGACATCACCCGCACCTTTCCGGTAAGCGGCAAATTTAGCGGTGCGCAAAAAGCGATTTATGAGCTGGTATTAGCATCACAATTAGCCAGCATAAAAGCCGTAAAACCGGGTGCGGTATTTACTAAATATCATGACGTAGCCACAACGGTTTTAGCCCAAGGTTTAATTGATTTAAAGCTCTGCAAAGGCTCGCTCGATAGCGTGCTGGAGCGCGAAACCTACAAGCAGTTTTACATGCACCGCACCGGCCATTGGTTGGGGCTTGATGTGCATGATGCGGGTGCCTACAAGCGCGATGGCAAATCGGTAAAACTGCAAGCTGGCATGGTGCTCACCGTGGAACCGGGCTTGTATATTCGACCTGCAGCCAATGTACCAAAACAGTTTTGGGAAATCGGCGTGCGTATTGAAGACGACGTGCTGGTGACTAAAACCGGTAATGATGTGCTCACCAAGTCTTGCCCAAAAACCGTGGCCGATGTAGAAGCCACCATTGCAGAAGGCAATTAAATAGTGAATGCAGTAGTGGATATTGCAATTATCGGTGCGGGGCCTGTGGGCGCTAGTTTGGCGTTAATGCTGGCGCAGGCAGGTTTCAATGTTGCAGCGCTTGAAGCGCGCCCAAAGCTATTGCAAAGCAATCAAACCCGCTCCATCGCGATCTCCCACGGCAGCCGCGTGGTGTTGGAAGGCGCTGGGTTGCCGTGGCAAGCGTTAAACGCTACGGCGATTACCGCGGTGCACACATCGCACAAAGGTAACTTTGGGCGTACGGTAATTAAGGCCGCTGAGGCAAATGTGCCCGCGCTGGGCTATGTTGCAAGCTATGCGAATTTGCAAAATACGCTCGACGCGCAGTTGATGATTGCAGCGCAAACTGCTAATTTACGGACAACGCTCGGCGTCAGCATCAACGCGATTGAACAAGCAAATGATCATGCCATGGTCACATTTTGCACCGTCGAAAACACCACACCGCAAACGCTACAAGCCAAGGTTTTAGTCATGGCTGACGGCGGTGCTAATTTGCCGTTGATGCCCGTATTTAGGGCGTCTACGCGTGATTACCAACAAACGGCTCTGCTGGCAAAAGTGCGCACTGACACCCCACATGCAGGGCTGGCCTACGAGCGATTTACTGACGCCGGGCCGGTGGCCTTGCTGCCCTATCAGGACGATTATTCATTGGTGTGGATCGACGCGCCGGAAGCGATTGCTGATTTGCTTAATTTGGACGATGCGACATTTTTAGCGAAGCTGCAAGTGCATTTTGGCTACCGTGCGGGCAATTTGGTCAAGGTTGAAAATCGCATGAGCTATCCTTTGCATTTGCGGCATTTACAGCAAGTAGTTGATGGCCAGATTGTGGTGGTCGGCAATGCCGCGCAAGCCCTGCATCCCGTGGCCGCGCAAGGGTTTAATTTAGGCTTGCGTGATGTGCGCGAATTGTTTGCGGTGTTGTCGCAGCATGGCGTGCATGGAGCTGTAGCAAGTCAGCTGCAGCAATATGCTAT
Organism: Betaproteobacteria bacterium; assembly: GCA_043760555.1. Taxonomy (GTDB): domain Bacteria; phylum Pseudomonadota; class Gammaproteobacteria; order Burkholderiales; family Usitatibacteraceae; genus JANMDR01. Next base: position 2,185 of record JAYUOW010000274.1, on the reverse strand, counting down.
GAACCGCGCTTCAGACAGCCGCAACACCATTAGTTTGACGAATTTGTTGGTCGATGTATTTTCACCGCAAGCCCCGCCAATTAAGGCGCTACGCGGATTAGGATTAGCGGCGCTTGATGTGTTGCCAATGGCACGGCGGCGCTTATTGAAAAAAATGCTTTTCGGTGGGCAAGCTTAATGACTGACATTAGAAATATTGAAGCCGATATTTGCATCATCGGTGGCGGGCCAATCGGCTTGAGCTTTGCGATAGCTGCGGCTACCAAACTTGGTCTGCGTGTTGCGGTACTTGAAACCGCACCTGAATTGCCCGCGCAACATCTAGCTGCAACGCCAATGGATTCGCGCGTCTACGCGCTTTCGCCTGCAAGCCGCGCCTTACTTGAAGAACTTGGTGTGTGGCAAACTATGGCAGGCGCACGGTTGCAAGCAGTGAACAGCATGCGTATTTGGGGCGATAGTGCGAAAGTGAGCCACGACATCGTGAGCGTCCCAGATTTAGAACTTGCTGCACCCTCAGCCGCGACGCAAATTGCGACGATTGCTGAGCACAATAATTTGCTGCAAAGCTTGACGCAACAGGTGCAAACTAACGCCAATATTACTGTAATTTATTCAGCGTGTGCAACTGCAATAAATGTGCTGGAGGGTGCCGTATCTATTGGCTTTACAGCCGACGGTTTGGTCAAAAATAACATCAAGGCCAAACTGCTTATTGGTGCCGATGGCGTCAATAGTTGGGTACGTAAAAATGTGGGTTTTGAACCCATAGGTGCTGACTATTCTGCCAGTGCTGTGGTGGCAAATTTTCAATGCGAAAAGCCGCATGGTTTCGCGGCGCGGCAGTGGTTTTTAGGCCAAAGCGTGTTGGCGCTATTGCCGTTGCCACAGCAACAAGTGTCGATGGTGTGGTCGTGCGAACACGCGCATGCGGATCGCTTAATGTGCAGTACCAACCTAGCGCAGGAAGTTGCGGCACAGCACGCCACCATCGCCCACGAACTAGGCGCACTCACATTACTTGACGCTGCGCGCAAATTTCCGCTGTCGCGACGCGGTGCCGCGCAGTGGGTTGCGCCCTGTGTGGCGCTGTTGGGTGACGCTGCACACAGCGTGCATCCGCTGGCGGGACAAGGCGTAAATTTGGGCTTTGGCGATGTGGTGGCACTGATTGACGCCCTGGCTGGCTGCGGCAAGTTTTCTAGCATTGGGGATGTTAGCGTGCTGCAGCGCTACCAACGCGCCCGGCGCGAACACAGCATGGCAGTTACCTTGGTGACGGACGGGCTGTATAAACTTAACCGCGCAGATAGCGCGGCCGCGCAATGGCTGCGCCACGAAGGTTTGCAAATAGTCAATCGCAGCGGCGTTGCGAAGCGCGTTATGATGGCCGCAGCTACCCGTTAATCGCTTCTATTTTTCTAAAGCACAAAATGAAACTACCCCATTTAGCACTGACTTTTTGCGTTGCTCTTGCCGCACTAGTGCAAGCGCCGCAAGCATTGGCAAACCCCGATACCATCCGCAAAGAGATGCAAAAAAAATATCCTAACGTCACCGTGCAAAGTGTATTGCCCACGGCGTATTCAGGCTTGTGGGAAATTTTTACCGGCACAGAATTGTTCTACACCGACGAGCGCGCCAGCTATATTTTGTTGGGTCGGTTAGTTGATGTCGCTACCAAAATGGATATTTCTACACCCCGTTTTGCGACGCTAACGGCGATTAAGTTTGATGACTTGCCGCTAAACCTTGCGGTAAAAACCGTGGTGGGCAAAGGCACGCGCAAAATTGCGGTATTTGCGGATCCAAATTGTGGCTACTGCAAGCGTTTTGAAACGGATGTTTTAGCGTTAACCGATACCACGATTTATACTTTTTTATACCCGATTCTGGCACCAGACTCAGCCGCTAAATCAAAACAAGTTTGGTGCTCAGCTGATCGCGTAAAAGCATGGCAAGACTGGATGATTCGTGGCGTGCCGCTCACCGGCACCGAAAAATGCGATAACCCAATTGAAAAAGTAACCGCACTGGGTCAACGCTTGGGGCTGAAAGTAACGCCCGTAACTTATTTTTCTGACGGCACCAAACTTGAAGGAGCGGTGCCGAAGGAAAGTTTGGATGCAAGAATTTTAGCGGCGTCCGTAGCGCGCTAAAACCCTGTTGCAATGATGCCTGAAGA
>JAYUOW010000273.1:0-3182 GCA_043760555.1 Betaproteobacteria bacterium | reverse complement strand
TAGAAGGCTTAGGGATGCGGAAATTGCCAATATCCCATTTTTGGAGGCACTGGCGTGCGCATTGCGTTGTTGTTCTTCACTTGTGTGGCCAGCCACACTGCGCTCAGATCGCCTAGCACTGCATCCCGCCAACACCTCCAAAAACGGGACATTGACAAATTCCGCACCCCTTAATAATTGCACGAATGTGACTTAAACACAAGCAGTATCGAGATAGCTAGATACCCTAAATACGGCTATTTCCAGCCATTTTTGGGTGTTGATGGCCTAATGTAGGCTGCCTTCGAATTGTGGTGATTACAATCAAATTATCTACTTGAAATTGCTGCGCCGATATGGTTTACTGTATAAATATACAGTATTGATGTTGGTAATTATGCGCGTTGCTCAAAATAGGGTTTGTACAATCGATTTCGCCTCGGATGGGTCGGATGCGGCTGACGTTGAGAGCGCGTTAAACGAACCTGCGCGTGCGGCCATTAAATTAGTGGGTAAGGCGGCAATTGACGCCGCGATTGCGCAGGCTACGATTTTTAAAATTGGTGCCGCGTCAGCAAGTCCTATTGCGGGTTTGCCTACGGGGTTTAGTTTGCTTGATGCGCAGTTACCCGGCGGCGGTTGGCCGTGTGGCGCGTTAACGGAAATTTTGTGTGATCAGCAGGGCATGGGGGAAGTATCGTTGTTGCTGCCAGCATTGTTGAGCGAGGTTGAAGTTGGCTTAAAAAAGCCATCTAAAAGCACTAAAAAAGCATTAAATAATACCTTGAAGACGCCCTGTTTATGGGTGTCTCCACCGTATCTTCCCTACGCGCCAAGTCTTACGCAAGCAGGGCTTGATATGCAGATGCTCACTATTATTGACGCCCCGCGTACAGAGGATGCGCTATGGGCGGGCGAGCAAGCACTGGCCAGTGGCGCATACCGGCGCGTGTGCATGTGGCTGCGTGCGAGCGTGGCTGATACGTCGTTGCGCCGCCTGCACTATGCAGCGGGCGTGGGTGGCGCGCATTGCTGGCTAATGCGACCATTGCAGGCGGCCACGCAACCGTCACCCGCGCCATTGCGCATTACATTGCAGGCATTGGCCGACGGCACCATGCGCCTGCATTTGCTAAAACTACGCGGCATGAAGCCCGGTAAAACTATCGTGCTGGCTACACGTTATTTGGCTTGTTTGGATCGTGATGTGGTGGAGAAGGAAGTAACGGTGAAATTGAAATCGAATGCTGAATTTAATCAATGGTTAGCGCAAAAATCGACCACAACGCCATCGCTAGAGATACGCCAGCGGGCGTTGGCACCGGATCGGTAATTAGGTTAAACCATGCTTTGGATCGCCCACCATTTTCCGCAATTAAGTATCGACGCCTTCGGTGGCGGCCACGGTCAAACGCTGCTGCAAAATTTGCCTTTGGTTATTCACGACGGTAAGCCGCAGCGCCCCGTGTTGTATGCGGTAAATCAAGCAGCGCGTGCTGCTGGTTTGCAGCCCGGCATGGCGTTAGCGGCTGCGCGTGCAGTGACTAGCAATCTAACTGCCGTGCCGCGTGATGTGGAAAAAGAACAGCAAGCACTAGTGCAAATTGCCACATGGCTTACCCAATTTAGCCCGTCAATTTCAATCGAAGCGCAGGCGATTTCGATTGAGGTTTCAGCGTCATTACAGTTGTTTGGCGGCATCGGCGCGTTAGTTACTTTAATGCGTGAAGGTGCGCGCCAATTGGGCTTCTTCAGCCTAATTGGCGTAGCGCCCACAGCCTTAGGCGCGCAGCTACTGGCGCGCGCAACGCAGTTTGCGCCCAACACGCGCATGTGTAGGGACGATACCTTGTTGGCTGAGCGTTTAAGCATGTTGCCGCTTGCTTTATTTGATTGGCCTGATGCGCTTAAACACACCTTAGATACCCTAGGCCTCACGCGCGTAGGCCAATTGCAGGCCATGCCGCGCGCGGGGCTGCAGCAGCGCTTTGGTGACGTGCTGGTGCATGATTTAGACCGTGCGCACGGCTTGCGTGGTGACCCACGACTTTATTTTGCTTTGCCTGATACCTTTAGTAGCCGCCGCGAATTTGTTTTTGAGCTGAGTAATTCTGATCATTTAACGCCTTATGTTTTAAGCTTATTTACCGAAATGGAAGGCTTTTTACGCGCCCGCAGCGCGGGCGCCACCAGCGTGCAAGTGCGGCTAACCAGCGGCAGCAAAACCAATCGTGACATTACGCTGGCCGCTCGCGAGCCCACGCGTCACGCCAAACATTGGCAGCGTTTGTTAGCTGAAAAATTTGCCAATGCTGACCTTACTGCGCCAGTGATTGCTGTGGCGGTTTCAGTGCTGGTGTACGCCCCTTACATGGCGCAAACAGCAAGCTTATTAGCCGATGTGGGTGCGCCACGATCGGCATCAGCCCATCACAATAACAATAAAGGTGAAAGTGTAGCCAACGTAATGGACCGCCTAGCCGCGCGTTTAGGCGATCAAGCGGTTTATCAAATAGCGGTGCATGACGATCATCGGCCTGAATTGGCATGGCAAAAAAATGGTCGTAAACAAGCTAAAAAAGATGTCATTAACGCCCCCCTGCATCAACCCACTACGCGTCCAGTATGGTTGCTAAAAGAGCCGCGCCCCTTAACCGTTAACGCCAATCACCCGCAATATCGCGGTGCACTCATGTTAATGGCAGGCCCCGAGCGCCTAGACACCGGCTGGTGGGACGGCAAGCCTATTACGCGCGATTATTTTATCGCCCAAAATCCGCAACATGAAGTGTGCTGGATATATCGCGATTACCGCTTAGGCGCGCCAAGCGGGCAGTGGTATTTGCATGGGTTTTTTGGGTAAGGGTAGCGGCTAATAATGAAGCAGTTTTTAAAACCACCGCGCTACATCGTAGGGCGGGCAACGCTGTATTTGCCCACGCGGTCACTGCGTAAAACCCATCGGTAAAGATAAATTGTATGCGCCCCACCTTCGCTGCCTTTAACATCATCAGCAACTTCAGCTTCTTAAAATCTGGCTCCCACCCAGAAGAGCTGGTGCATGAAGCCGCGCGCTTAAATTACAGCGCTGTGACCGTCACTGATGATTGCAGCGTATCGGGCCTAGTGCGTGCGCATGTGACGGCGAAAGAATGCAATATTAAGCTGCTCATCGGCGCAGGTTTTGATGTGGAATTTTCTAC
>JAYUOW010000272.1:0-9120 GCA_043760555.1 Betaproteobacteria bacterium | reverse complement strand
GCCTGAAGAAGCCCAATTTTAGGGTGTCCTCAGGGATTTATAAGGCAATTTTCGTCAATCTGTGGTGCAGGCTAAAACATCCGATATAATATAGACTTTAGTCGGGGTGTAGCGCAGCCTGGTAGCGCACTTGCATGGGGTGCAAGGGGCCGGAAGTTCGAATCTTCTCACCCCGACCAAAAACTAATTTTTGCAGTGAAAAAGCCAACTTATTTTAAGTTGACTTTTTTGTTTCTGTGTCAGAAAGCAACGGCTAGCCAGTGTGATCCATCTTTTTATGTCGGTACATATCGGCGTCGGCAAATTTGATCAGCGAATCCACGTCTTGGCAATCTGTGGGGAAGCAGGCTAGACCAATGGCCGCACCGATGACGACGGTGATGGTGCCGCTTGCGACTTGTAAAGTTATAGATTCAGCTAGTTTGTCGTGGAGCTTGGCCGATACCAGTTCGGCAGATTGCTTGTTATCAATTTGGTCAAGCATGATAATAAATTCGTCGCCTGCATAGCGAGCGACAAAATCAGACGTGCGTACTGTTGCCCGCATGCGTTCGCTCACCACGCGCAGCACCTGATCTCCTGCATCGTGGCCATAGCTATCGTTAATTGCTTTGAAGCGATTTAAGTCGATAAACAGCACGCCGAACAAGCGCGGATCGGCGCTGCGACGGCGCAAAATAATGCTGTCTTCCATGCGCCGCAGCAGCGCTTCGCGATTACCAAGGCCGGTTAAGCGGTCGGTCATGAGGCGTTTTTGCATGGCTGAAAAGCTCTTCGCTAAATCGCCTAATTCATCGTCGCGTTCCATGTTTACCGGCGTGTCGATGGTGCCTTCGCCCACGTCGCGCGCTAAGCGTGTGAGCTTGCGTAAGTCGCGTGTGACTGTAGCCAGCACAAAGAAACCGGTGGCGATGATGAGCAGGCAAATTAATATTGCCAGCCATGTTGTGCGCTTTACGTTGGCGGTGACGCCGGATAAAAAATCATTGCGCGGTACCGCAACAGCGATCACCCAGTCGAGCCCTGCATCGTCTTGTACGCGGGCATAACCTACTTGTATGTCCTCGCCATTGGGCCCGTCAAACACGGCTGTTTGTACGTTGGCAGCGGCATTTTTCTTGCCCATTAGTGCGCGCACTTCTTTGTGTGTGGCAACGATGAGCGGGTCTTCACTTGATGCCGCGTTTAGGCGTTGGTTGTTGTCGCCTACGCCTTTTTTGAGATGCGGGCCGCGAGAGGTGGCGATTAAATTGCCGTCGGGCTCGAAGATAAATGCAAAGCCGTTAGGGCTTAGTTTTAGTTGGCGCAAAAAAGTGCTGAGGTGCTTTAGTGATAAATCAGTTGCCACAACACCGGCAAATTCGCCCGCTGTGTTGTTCACGCGGCGGGCGCGGGTGCCTACCAGTTCGAGCGTTTTGTAGTCCACATAGATGGAAGTCCACGTTTGTGTGGTGGATCCCTGTCCAGCTGCGTACCACGGGCGTCTGCGAGCATCGTAGACAGTTGATTCGGTCGTTGGTTGTTCAAGCGCACCTCTGATTCCACTGAAATGATAAATACTTCGTGGTTGGCCTGCGCTGGTCTGTAAACGTAACTCTGCTTCGTTTTGAGAAAACCGCCACAGGCCAAAAAAATGCCCGTCTTTATCGCCATAGTAGGCATAGTTGTTTGGATCTCGGTGTACCGATGTTGCTAACCAAAATCGGGTACGTAAATTATCAATATCGGCTTTGATCGAAGTTGGTGCAAAGACGCCGGAAGGAAACGCAGTCTCTAATACCGCACCGGAACCTGCCACGTGGCGATCAACCGCTTGCGAAATACGGCCAACGGTTTCCTTCAGCAAATAATCCGATAAGGTATCTACCGCATCGTGGCCGGTGCGGTAGGACATTACGCCAATGGTCACGGTTGCTACCAATACCAATATTATGTAGGGCAGGGTGAGTAGTTGACGTAGACTAAGTTTGCGGGTGAATACCATATGGTTTTAGTTTATTTGAGTAGTCGGTACATTTAAAATTTACTTTTCGTCGCTAGGCGTGTTGCCCACAAAAACCGCTACCTACATCTGAAACCTTTGCGTAGGCTGAGTTTTGTGGGCTTGAGTTACCTGAATGCTGTGATCGGCTGCCTGCGCGAAGCATTAGTGTGCAACCAGCGCATAATAAATGTAGTGAAACGGCGGCGGGGCAATTTTGACTATCGTTGATGTATTTGGTGAAGATGGCGTGTCAACAATTGCAAATGCGACTAGACTAGGCAGTGCGTGCACGCGTCATCGTTAACTTTCAGTGAGCAGGCAATACGAGGAGATAACATGAATAGTAATATTGATAAGTGTCTAAGAGTACTCTTGTTTGTGATTAGTTTGCAATTACCGTTCGTTGCAATGCCCGTATTTGCGGGAATTGACGACTGCCTTAGCGCCGCACTCGATAGTGTTAACCCGAAAGACATGGAACGTGCTGCCGCGTTTGCGATCAATCACCCAAGTTGTTTGCAAAATTTGGTACCGCCAACATTGGTGCCTTATGTCGCGTTAAGCGGGTCTTTAGATGCCGCGAACGCATCCGGTGCGCTTAATAAAGTCGGGTTGGGATTTAACAGCTATGAGCAATGCGTCGCGAAAGTAGACCCCGGTACGGCAGCGCTCAAACAGTTAGCGCCAGTGCTAAAACCGATATGCAATACTCTGCAGATGAATTGCCAGAAATTTGAAGGAGCTGCGGCTGATGAAGTGAACAAAAAGTTGGCTAGCGAAGTGCCCCTGCTGAGCCTGTTGCCGTGTTCATGCGCGGCGGCAAATAGCGGACTCGGTGTACAAAAAATCGCCGAGCTTGTCAGCACCGCAAAGCAGTGCGGCAATACCTTGGCGCAAGCGGGAAAAATTTTTAGCGCGGGCGCTAAAGGCGCATATAAAACGGGCGGTAAAGTACTCGATGCCGGCGGCGACGCCGCAAAAGAGGGGGCGAAACTGGTGGCTGAAATTGGCCAAGTGTTTAAAAGCGTAGGCTGTACGATTGGACTAGGCGGCTGCGAGTCGCAAAGTCATAAAGTGGCATCGGGTTTTTGTAAAAGTCGCGGTGGCCTTGCCAACTATACGGCTGGACCTACTTTTATGAAGTGCAAAAACGGAGATTTTTGCGATAATCAAGACGGCAAAGGCTGGCAATGCTGGACGGCTGCAGAATTTGCAGCCGTGATGGCGAAACATGCGCAACGCGAGAAGGATAACGAAGAACGTAAAAAATTTAACATCGCGTGGTGCGCCGATAAACGCGAGAGTTTAAAAGGCGAATACGCCAGTCGCTGCCGCGATAAATTGTGTGAAGTGGCGATGACTCCAACACTTGATAAATACCAAACCGAGTGTGCCAACTATTTTTTGCCTGCATCGAAGTTCGTTGAATATGGTCAGGGCAATTCCAAGCTACTTACTTTGCAAAACCTTGTGGTTGAATCTATTAAGCGCGACCCAAAAGCCACGCCGATAGAGTTATTGGCATTACAGGGTTGCAGGCCGTTTTTGGGGCGCGAAGCACAAACCCTGTGTGAGGGCAAGATGGCTCATCACCCCGAGAGTGTGGTGTTGTGCAAAAAACTTGTATTGAGCGGCCACATTAAAAAGTGCCAATGGAGCGATGGTTCGAGCTACCCCATCGAGATGAAAACAGCACCGTTTCCGAAGGCTGCAGGAGATACCAACTAGAGATGCTGAAGATGCCCGTATTTAGGGCGTCTTCAGGCTAGCTTTGGCAGACTGATTGGCTTAATCAGGTTGCCGATAATCGTTTTCAATCCACTTTAACGCACTGGCTTCGGTGAGTTTAAACGCCGCCGACACGCGCACTTCAGCCAACGGCCCATCCTCACGATTACGCGCTTCGCGACAGGTAAGCACGGCATACGGATGTTCTTCGTCCGGCGTGATGTCTAAGGTTACGCTGTAGGCCTTATTCTGAATGGCTACAACGACTTTTTTGTGCAGGGTGGCAGCAAGATGCTGCTCAGCCCGTCGACGCACCTCAAACGCGGTTTTAACCAATGTTAGAAATGCGGTGGCGCTTAAGGGTTTAGGGTTTTTCTTGTCGCGTCCCATCGTCCACGGGCCAACAAGCGCGGGTGCTGGCTCACCTTCCTTCGTCATTTCTACCGCCCAGCCGTCGTCCTCTTCGTTTTTAATCACGCGCGCCGTCCAGCCGTCATCGCGCCATAGGCGGTCTTCGTAAATTGGCGGGAGTTCTAAATTGTCATCGGTCATTATTTTTAGGGCTTAGTTGGAATGGTGCTGAAGTCTAACGCAAAGCGTGCGTGAATCCCGCGCTTCGGTGTATTCTTTGCGACTTCATCCATCTTTGTTTTGCAAAAATCATGTCCACCATTGATCTAAATTTTAGCCGCCAAACGCCTGACCAAATGCAAGCCAACGCCGTCGCGTTTTATGACGAAATGCAGCGCCGTCGCAGTGTCCGTGACTTTGCCCCTGATGCCGTGCCGCAAGCGCTTATCGCCCAATGTATTCAAGCGGCCGGATGCGCGCCAAGCGGCGCAAATCAACAGCCTTGGCGCTTTGTGGCCATCGGCAACCCGGCCGTAAAAAAGGTGATTCGTGAAGCGGCAGAAGCCGAAGAACGCGAGTTTTACCAACGCCGCGTAACCGACGGATGGCGCGCAGCCCTGGCACCCTTGGGCACCGATGCGCAAAAACCGTTCTTAGAGATTGCACCCTGGCTCATCGCGGTGTTTTACGAAGCGTACGGCTTTGACGTTGACGGTAAAAAAGAAAAGCGCTACTACCCGATAGATTCTGTTGGCATCGCCACCGGATTTTTAATCACCGCACTCCATAAAGCCGGCGTAGCCACGCTCACGCACACGCCCAGCCCCATGGCGTTTTTAAATCAAATATTGGGCAGGCCAGATAATGAACGACCGTTTGTGCTGCTGGTGGTGGGCTATCCGGTGGAGGGGGCTACGGTGCCAGCGATTGCTCGGAAGTCTTTGGGTGAAATTGCGATGTTTTTGTAGACATTAACAGGCTGAAGATGCTAATAAATAGGGCGTCTTCAGCTAGCCATCCAAACTTAAAATTTGAGGTAAAGGTATTGTTAGCCAAATGAATTCAATTTGGCATTACACAACAGAAGTGTTTATAATTTGAGTCATGAATTCAAAGCAGATGAAAAAATGGCTTGAGAAGCAAGGAGCCACTTTCGAGACGGGCAAGGGCTCGCATCTGAAGGTTTTCCTCAATGGTCGTCAATCGGCGCTGCCGATGCATGGCACCACGGAGCTCGGCCGCGGACTGCAGGCGGCGATTAAACGTCAACTCGGATTGAAATAGGAGCGAAGCAATGTTCGATTACCCGGTAATACTCACCCCAGACGATGGCACCGTTTTACTCACGTTTGTGGACGTGCCCGAAGCGATTACCTTCGGCGTAGATGCGGCAGACGCGCTAGTGCAAGCAGTAGACGCGCTAGAAACGGCACTTTCCTTTTATGTAAATGCCCGTAAACCTCTGCCAATTCCTAGCCGTCCAAAACGGGGACAAAAACGAGTGCGACCCAGCGCATTGGAGTGTGCAAAATTAGGCGTTTATCAGGCCATGACCGATCAAGGTATGCGCAAGGCTGAGTTAGCGCGTCGGCTAGGCTGGCATGTGCCCCAGGTAGATCGTTTGTTTGACTTGCGTCACGCTTCAAAGTTTGAGCAGCTTGAAACCGCAGCTGCGGTGTTGGGCAAGCGCTTAGTATTGACGATGGAGTAATTTGATAGCGTGTAAAGCCTTTAAATACAAGCTTCTTCAAGCATTGCTGCCCCAAAAACGCGACGCTTTGGGGCAGCTTTATTTTAGCGCCTTAGTGGCTACAGCGGCTTAACAAACCGCAACGTCATGCGATCCGATTCGCCAATCGCTAAATATTTTTCGCGATTAACTTGTTTTTCAGCGTAGTTTGGCGGTAGCGTCCAAACGCCTTTTGGATAATCTTTGGTATCTTTAGCGTTAGCGTTAATCTCGCTTTTTGCGTCAAGCTTAAAGCCTGCAGCCAGCGCACGTTCGATCACAAATGCCTCGGTTACGTAGCCAGATTCGATCCACTCCTTAACCGTAGTGCCCGGCTTGGCGCGATGCTCGACCACACCTAAAACACCGCCCGGTTTTAAGGCATCGAAGAAGCTCTTCATGAAGGCATCAGTCCATCCATCCTTAAGCCAATTGTGCACGTTGCGGAACGTCATCACCACATCTGCGCCGCCTGCTGGCTTTATGTCTAGTGCAGCGGGTACGCCAAACGGGGTAATTTTTACTTTGTCGTAAAGCGCAGGGTTAGTCGTTAATTTGGTTTGAAAGTTCTTTAAGCCATTGACCGATTGCGCTGGAAACGCAGCGCTGTACGCGCCTTTGGTGCGCACCAAGGGAGCCAAAATTTCGGTGTACCACCCACCACCCGGCCACACTTCAATCACGGTTGATGTGGGTGTGACGCCGAAGAAAGCCAAGGTCTCTTTCGGATGACGATACACGTCGCGTGCGCGGTTGGCGTCGCTGCGATGCGCGCCTGCGAGCACGGCATCGATGTTATCGATAGCTGGGGCAGCAGTGGCGACTGGCGCGCTAGGCGCGGCTACGACGGGTGGGGGCGGTGCTATCGGTGCTGGTGCTGGTGTGGGTGCTGAAGTGCAGGCGGTGAGGGTTAGTGCGGTGGAGATGAGTAGGGCAAGTTTGGTGGGTTTCATTTTTTCGTTTCGTGTAAGTTTTTAGAAATTGCAAGTATAGCGATATATGCGGGCAATACGATAATACTTGCTTGGAAGGTAAGGTCACTGAAAGGTCGCGGGCTTCGCAATTTTATTCAGGGCTCGGACCATAGCATCGGTTGTTTCTTGACTCAAACGCGGCATGGGAAGGCGTGCGTGAACCATCATAAGGAAAAGCGTTTCCTCAGAATCGATACCTAGCCTTTCCATCGCGGTAAGGTCATTGATTTGATTTTGGGAAAACGCTTTTAGTATTTTATATGTCACGGTCTCACACCCGGTGCGTCAATAATCATACCCTTTGCTCGATCTGCCAAGTAAACCTCCAGCGCCAGCATCTCGTCGCTACCGTAGGCAAACGGCTCCGCCCGCACGCCGGTCATGCAGTTGCGCAGGCGTCGCTGCAGGCCGCCGACGGCTTGCCATTCTAGGCGATAGAGCGGGTAACCGGTGGGGTGAGCTTGCGGGATGGTGTTGCCGCCTAGGCGCTTGCCAGCGTTGGTTTGATGGCAATCTTTGCAGCTTAAATCTAGCTGACCCATCCGTTGATTGAAGAGCGTTTCGCCGAGCTTGCGCGCAGGGCTTAGTTTTGCATCGAGGCTTTGCGCTAATTTTTCACCGCGCGATTGACGAGCGATGTAGGTTTCGAGATTTAGCAGCGTTTGGTGTTCTAGTGGGAGCGCTGGTGCCGATTGTTTGGTGGCGCGGCATTGGTTAATGCGTTGCTGCAGGTTGATCGGTTTTTTGGTTGCCGTTGAAAACGCAGGGTAGCGTGCGGCGACACCGCGCATGGTTTTGCTGGCGTCGTTGTGGCAATTCGCGCAGGATTTTTTAGCGTCACCGTCCACCGTATTCCACAGCGCTTCGCCATCCGCTACCCAGAGCACGGCGGGGTTTTGGGCGTCGTCGAGTTGCATGGCCTGCGTTGCGGGCTGCATGGATTCAAAGCCAGATTGTCTTGGTTGGGCATGGGCAATCGTGACCCAAATAAATGCCTGAAGAAGCAAAACGGCCTGAAGAAGCCCGAAAATAGGGCGTTTCCAAGGCATTAAATGGCTAAAATTCATGCTATTTTTAGCGCGCGGCGCTCGGTTTGTACAAAGCCCTCGTCACCCGTCCAGCTAAAAATAAAGGTGCCAGGCTCACTCACCTTAAAATGAAACGCAAGGTAAGGATTTGCCGAAACAGCGGCGTGCAGCGTGGCGCTAAAAAAGGTTTCGGCGATGCTAGTTTTGCTGCTTTCAAACTGGCAGCTAAACTGCCGAATAAGATTGCGCTGCAGCATCGCACCTTCGTTGCTGCGCCGATAGCCGGTTTCCATCGGGTGTTGAATTAGCGCGCGAATTTCTATGGCGTCGCCGCGCTTTATTTGCGAAGGAAGGGTAATGAGTGCGCGCGCCATGATGCTATTCCTCCCTATTCTTCAATACACGCAGCCAAGGTGACAAGCACCTCAACCGTGTGCGCAAAACAGCGGCCATCGTTTAGCTTAGCCACGGCCACTAATTTTTGCGTCGTGGCAAGCCGTATGCGCGTAGCCACGCGAGCGTGCCCGGCGCTGGCGTTAAGCGTAAATTCAGCCACATTATGCTGCGGATTTTTCTCATTAAAAAGGGCGATGCCGACGACGTGATCGGCAGCCGTCATGGGTGAGTCCACAGTAATTTCAACGGGCACGCTATTGCCGTTATCAACTAATGGTGCCACTGCTAACTTCACGCGTGCCTCGGTGGGCGTGGCAGCACCCACGTAGGCACGCACGAGGGCTTCCAAGGAATCGTTACGGCTTTGCGCAAACAGCGCTGCCGGTTTTACGGTGACGGCGAGCATTAGTGCGCTGGTATTAGCTATAAATTTGCGGCGTGGTTTCATTTTAAGGTGACTAAAAAAGCGACGACATCTTCAATTTGTTGGGCATCTAAAATCGGTTTGTTTTGTGTGGCCGTACTTGGTCTAGTTAGGCCATCGACGCGGTGATAGCTTGGCATGATGCTGGCTTTGTTTAAGCTGCGACTATCAACGATGCGTAGCCGTAATTGCGCGGCAGTGTACCGGCTACCTGCGCCGTCTAGGCTGGGCGCTAGATTGCCTTGTGACGTTTGGTCTGAGAAAGATGCAGAGTGGCAGAGTAGACAGAGGCCGAGCGTGCGGTTGACGACAATGGCGCGGCCGGTGGCGGGGTTGCCGAGGGTGTTGGTCAGGGGCGTGGGGATGGTGTCGGCGATGGTCGATGCGTCGGCTGCTGTCGCGCAAAATAGTAAGCACGTTGGAAGTAGGGCGCAGAAAATAGTTGGTATTTTCATATCGGTGAGTGCTTGTGCCTTGTAATTCGAAAAAAATGAGTTGATTAAAAC
>JAYUOW010000271.1:0-3221 GCA_043760555.1 Betaproteobacteria bacterium | reverse complement strand
GAGCCGCAAATTCGTGCAATCACGTCCGTAGCGCTCTCACCAAATTGGTGACGGTATTGAATGCCCGAAACGGCAGTAAATTCAGGCTTCTCCGACCAATTTAAGCGGTCAACTGCCGTTTCTAGGATAATGGCAATACATCGGGCTGATTTCGTAACACTTGCTTAAATTTGGCTACAAAAAAATGCCTCAAGACGCCCTAAATACGGGCATCTTGAGGCATCTTCTAACGCATTGGCCAGCCTACTTCGGCAACACATCCCGAAACCACTCATCGAGCATTTTCTTTTCATAGCGTAGTGATTCATTGCTGGAATATTTGTTGTGGCCCATCTGGTAATTCATATCGCTAATTTTAGCGGTGCCGCTTTGCAGGGTTTTGCCTTCGGCCTCCACCGTGTATTTAAATTCCATTCTTGGCCAATCTGTGCGGCCGCGAAATACGCGCAGGTCTGGGTCAACCATGCGGGTGCCGAAAATGAAGGGATCGTGTCGACCGGCAAGCACGATATCTTGCACCTCCACGGTCAGGTTTTGACCTGCGGGAAGCTTTGCACCAAGCACTTCAAAGTGCTTGCGCAAGGTTGTCATCATTTCTTGTTTGCCATGGCTGGTGCTGGGGATGTCAGTGTATTTTTCCGGTGCTGAAAAATCTACTTTCACCGTTGCGCTGGCTGCGCTGGCAGTAAAAAATACGGCGGTTGCAAGGCCGCTAGATAGTAATTTGCGTTGTGAAGTTTTCATGGGTTCTCCTTGAAGGTTCTACACCAAAAAATAATACTGCACTATTACTTATACTCCTCAATTGGTACACATGTGCAAAACAGATTTCTATCACCATACACATTGTCCGCACGACCCACCGGCGGCCAATATTTATGCTCCCGCATGGCTTTACTTGGGAAGGCCGCAAGCTCACGGCTGTATTTGCGATTCCAGTTATCCGATAGCACCACGGCAGCCGTGTGCGGTGCGTGTTTTAGCGGGTTATCGTTGGCGTCCATGGTGCCCGCTTCAACCGCGCGAATTTCTTCGCGAATCGAAATCATGGCTTCAATAAAACGATCCAACTCAACCTTTGATTCGCTCTCTGTCGGCTCAATCATCAAGGTACCTGCCACCGGAAAGCTCATCGTCGGCGCATGAAAGCCGTAGTCCATCAAGCGTTTGGCAACGTCATCCACACTGATGCCACTACTGTCTTTTATTGGCCGTAAATCAATGATGCATTCATGGGCAATTAAGCCATCGTGACCGCTATAGAGCACCGGATAATGGCCTTTTAGCTTTTTGGCGATGTAGTTAGCGCTCAAAATAGCGGTTTCAGTGGCTTCCCGCAGGCCGTCACGCCCCATCATGGCCACATACATCCACGAGATAGGCAAAATGCTGGCGCTGCCGTGAGGAGCGGCGCAGACAGCGCCTATTTGATTTTTACCGTTCTCAAGCACGCGGTGGCCAGGCAAAAATTGCGCCAAATGCGCGCCCACGCCGATTGGCCCCACACCTGGTCCGCCGCCGCCGTGTGGAATGCAGAAGGTTTTGTGCAAATTAAGGTGTGATACGTCGCCGCCAAATTTGCCTGGCGCGGTTAATCCCACCATGGCATTCATGTTGGCGCCATCGATGTACACCTGCCCGCCGTGCGAATGGATAATGTCGCAAATTTCCGTGATGCCTTCTTCAAACACGCCATGGGTGGACGGATAAGTAACCATGATGGCCGCTAAATTAGCGCTATGCAGCGTAGCTTTTGCTTTTAAATCTGCAATGTCGACGTTACCGTTTTCATCACAGCCGACTACCACCACTTGCATACCAACCATTTGTGCCGATGCCGGATTGGTGCCGTGCGCGGATTGCGGAATTAAGCAAACTTTGCGATGACCTTCACCCCGAGATTGATGGTACGCCTCGATCACCAATAGCCCTGCGTATTCACCTTGCGATCCTGCATTTGGCTGGAGTGAAATTGCATCGTAGCCGGTGGCAGCACACAGCATGGCTTCAAGCTCAGTCACCAATTGTGTGTAGCCCAAAGTTTGATTGGCGGGTGCAAACGGGTGAATATTGCCAAACTCAGGCCATGTGACTGGTTGCATTTCGCTCGTAGCGTTGAGCTTCATGGTGCATGAGCCTAGCGGAATCATCGCGCGATCCAGCGCAATGTCTTTATCGGCTAAGCGACGCAAATAGCGCAGCATATCGGTTTCAGCGTGATAACTGTTGAATACTGGATGCGTCAAATAGCTGGAAACCCTTGCCATTGCTGGCGCATAGCCGGTTTGCGTGACGTCAAAATTTTCTGCGATGGCATCAAAATTCGGCTGCGCCTGACCACGCTGTGCGAACAAATTCCACAGCGTGCCTACATCAACCCGCGTGGTCGTTTCATCAAACGACACACCAATGTGGTTTGCATCAACGGCACGCAAATTGATGCGCTGTGCTGTCGCCGCGCTCAAAATTTCTGGCGTGCGTGCGTCAGTTTTGAAGGTGAGCGTGTCGAAAAAACTCTTGTTTTCTGCAAAAATTCCCATCTGCTTCATGCCGCTGGCAAATAGCGCGCACAGGCGATGCGTGCGTGTCGCAATACGCGCCAAGCCGCGCGGGCCGTGGTATACGGCGTACATGCTGGCAATTACCGCCAACAAAACTTGCGCGGTACAAATATTGCTGGTGGCTTTTTCACGACGAATATGTTGCTCTCTCGTTTGCAGCGCTAGACGATAGGCTTTGTTACCGTTAGCATCAATGGTCACGCCCACCAAACGGCCGGGCATGGTGCGTTTTAACTCGTCCCGGGTTGCAAAAAACGCGGCGTGCGGGCCACCAAAACCCAGCGGCACGCCAAAGCGTTGGCTACAGCCCACCACCACATCGGCGCCCCATTCACCGGGGGGGCTAAGCAATGTGAGCGCCAACAAATCAGCCGCAACAATTAACAAGCCGCCTGCAGCGTGAATAGATGCCGCCAATTCACGATAATCATGCACATCGCCATTCACGCTTGGGTATTGCAGCAATACGCCGAAAGCCTCGTATTTAGGGGCTTCCCACGCATTGCCTACCACCACATTGATGTCCAAAGGCTGCGCACGAGTACGCACGACATCCAGCGTTTGTGGCAGCACATCATCGGCTACAAAAAACGTCATGCTTTTTGTTTTGGTGCTGCGTAGGCAAAGTGTCATCGCTTCGGCTGCTGCCGTGCCTTCATC
>JAYUOW010000270.1:0-9177 GCA_043760555.1 Betaproteobacteria bacterium | reverse complement strand
GCTGCGCTGCACGCGGTAGAACCCAATATTCAGGTTGAGCTTGTGGCGTCAAATACCATCAGCAATTTGTTACGTCGTGAAGCCGACATTGCGGTGCGTATGGTGCGTCCGTCGCAAGGCTCGCTAGTGGCTAAAAAACTTGGCGATGCGCCAATTTTTGCCTGCGCACATAAACGCTATTTGAAAGCTGCTGGAACACCCGCGCATCCGCAAGAATTGTTGGCGCACAATATTATTGGTTACGACCGTGATGACACGATAGTGCGCGGCTTTGCGCAAATGGGCATTGAAATTACCCGTGATAAATTTGTGGTGTGTACCGACGATCATCTGGCCTACGGGCAATTGATTGCAGCCGGATTAGGTATCGGCTTTACGAGCGGATTTCATTTGCGAAATTTAGATGGGGTGGTGCCCATTCTGCCGACGCTGCAAATCCCACCCCTACCGTGCTGGCTTGCGGTGCATCGAGAAATCCGTGGCAGCGCTATTGTGCGGCGGGTGTACGATTTTGTGGCCGAGGCGCTAGTAGAAGAATTTAAAGTTTAGATTGCACGTAGAGTAGTGATGCATACATTTCTGCATAGCAGTTATTGCAGTATCGTGGATTGTGTGTGTGGATCGTTTTCAGCAAAATACTTGTCAGCAAAGCTTGAGCCTATTGAGCCTAAATGGCAGAGCTTTATCCCGCCAAAATTGTTTTTGGACAATCTAGGCATCGACAATCTGATGAGGAAAACACCATGCAAATTACCAATAAAAAACTACTAACTTTAGCCACTGCATTTGCTATCGCTACGCTAAGCGCTTGCTCTACCATTCTAATGCCAAGCCAGCCGTCATCTTTCGATAGCCAAACGCCGCTGATGCTGTCCACAGATGGCGAAGCCAAGCAATTTCGTGCGAGCGGGGATTTAAAAATCGCCAACGTGATTATTGAAACCCCTCGTTGGTTGGGCGCTGAATCGGTGGCTGACAAAGACGAAATTAAAGAAGTCACCACACGGTTTCAACTTGATCTGCAGCGCTTGATAAAAGTGACGGCTGCTGCTGGTCAAACCATCACCATCAAAGCCACTATCACTGAGGGCAAAACGGTGTCGCCTGTGCTCAATTTGGTGACGACGGTGCTTTTATTCGTACCGGTTGATCGTGGCGGCGCGGTGGTGGAGCTGCAAGCAGTAGACCAAACAGGAAAAGTAGTAGCTGCGATGATGTATCGCTATTCGGGCGAAATTATGGAATTTGGTGCAAATTTTTCTAAGACGGCGCAGATTCAAGTTGCGGCGCAACGCGCAGCTGAACGCTTTGCCAATTTGCTTGGCGGTAAATGAAATTAGTAGCCTAAAGACGCCCTAAATTAGGGCGTCTTCAGGCATAAAAATAACTGAATTCTTCTTCGTAAATAATTTGGAGAGCTTGATTTTGAAAACACATTTACAGCGACGTAACTTTATTAAAATTGTGGGCGGCGGCGTAGTGTTAGCGGCTATAACAGCCCCGATGACCGCCAGCGCCATGTTTGCTGTGCCCAGCAGCGCCTTGGTGGCGTGGCAAAAACCGAGCACTGAGATGGGCTTGCGCGAATGGGTATTGTCATACGCGCTGTTAGCGCCCAATCCGCATAATATGCAACCGTGGATTGCCGATTTAAGCGTTGCCAACGCCATCACGCTGCGCCTTGATACCAGTCGTTTATTGCCCGCTACCGATCCATACGGTAGACAGATTTTGATGGGCGCTGGTGCATTTTTAGAGCTCCTTACAATGGCAGCAGCTGAGCGAGGTTACGATGCGAAATGTGCGCTTTTCCCCGACGGCGAACCGGGGGAGAAGCTCGATAATAGGGCGTTTGCAAGGATTCGTCTGAACCAAAATGCCAACGCGATGCGTGATCCTTTGTTTGCTCAAGTGCTTAATCGACGCACTGACCGCCGCGCGTATGACGCACAAAAACCGATTGGTAGCGCAGACGTTGCGCAACTCCGTGAAGCCGTCGGCAACGCATCGATAAGGTTTGGGATTGCGGGTGCGCAACCCGAAGACGCGGCACTGGTTGCGAGCATTCGCACCATCGCGCGGGAGGCGTGGCGCATCGAGCTCACCACCGAAGTAACGATGATGGAATCGATGCATGTATTGCGCATTGGCAGCAGTGAAATTGATAAACACCGCGATGGTATTTCGCTGACGAAGCCGTTTATTGTGTTGTTAGAACGTATTGGGTTATTTGACCGCAGTCAGTTTCCTGCGCCGGATTCCACGGCGACGAAGGGGCAAATAAAAGATTTTGATGCGATTACGGCCGCCACACCTGCTTATTTTTGGCTTATTACTGAAGGCAATAGCCGTCGGCAACAAGTCGATGCCGGGCGTGCGTATGTGCGGGTAAATTTGGCGGGTGCGGCTGCCGGGTTGGCGATGCATCCAAATGAGCAAGCCCTGCAAGAATTTGCCGAAATGCGCCAGTCATACGCTGCAATCCATCAGCTTTTGAACGCAGCAACACCCAAAGCCGAGCCTGAACCTACCGTACAAATGCTGGCGCGTATTGGGTATTTGCCGGCAGGTAGCGTGGCGGCGCAGGCAGCGCCTCGGCGAGGATTAGCGGCGCATTTGGCTGCTGGTAGAAGCGCCTAAACCGCTAAAAACGCCATTGTCGACCGTTGCGGCTTGATAATTTTAAATCAAGCCGCATTATAAGATTCTCCTAAGCCTGCCCTGTCGCTTAATGTTAAAATAACGGCCTTGCGCTAGTTTTTTGCGCTACCTTCAAAAAAGCTCCCTTGAATTCTGCTGAAACTAAAAATTTTGTCGAGATTGCCAATGTTGATTTTGCCTATGGCAAACGGGCAATTTTAAAAGGCATTTCGCTTAACGTGCCGCGCGGCAAAGTTGTCGCGATTATGGGCGGTTCGGGCTGTGGCAAAACCACGTTATTGCGGTTAATTGGCGGTCAGTTAAAGCCAACTTCCGGATCGTTGCGCGTGGATGGCCAAAACGTGGCCGATCTTGGGCAGGCTGACTTGTATAAAATGCGCCGCAAAATGGGCATGTTGTTTCAGTTTGGCGCGTTATTTTCGGATTCTACGGTGTTTGATAACGTCGCATTTCAATTGCGCGAGCACACCAATTTGCCCGAAAAAATGATCGCCGATTTAGTGCACATGAAGCTAAACGCAGTGGGTTTGCGCGGCACCGCTAACTTAATGCCGGCAGAGTTATCCGGCGGTATGGCGCGGCGCGTGGCTTTGGCGCGTGCGGTGGCACTTGATCCGGCATTGGTGCTGTATGACGAGCCCTTTGCGGGGCTTGATCCGATTTCGCTATCGGTGGTGGGACAGCTGATTCGCCACTTAAACGATGCCTTGGGTGCGACGTCTATTTTAGTGACGCACGACGTGATGGAATCGCTGCAAATTGTTGATTACCTTTATTTTATCTCCGACGGTAAAATTGTGGGTGAAGGCACGCCAGATGAAATCCGCGCTTCCGAACTACCTTATGTCAAACAGTTTGTTCATGGTGAGCGTGACGGGCCAGTGCCGTTCCATTATCCAGCGCAAGATTATGCAAAGCAGTTGGGGTTACCCACATGATGGATTTTGCCCGCAGAATTGGCGGCCGTACCATTGATGGCGTGTGGCGCATCGGCAGCATTATGCGATTTTTTATGTTGGTGCTGGCTAATTCTGGCACGAGCTTTAGCCGCTTTAGTTTGGTGCGTCGCGAGATATTTTTTAGCGGTGTGATGTCGCTCATTATTATTTTAGTTTCGGGCTTGTTCATCGGCATGGTGTTGGGTTTGCAGGGCTTTGAAACCTTGCAAAAATATGGCGCTGAAGAAACGATGGGCGTGCTGGTAGCGCTATCGTTGCTGCGTGAAATGGGGCCAGTGGTTACAGCCTTGTTGTTTGCAAGCCGCGCAGGATCTGCCATTACCGCCGAAATTGGGTTGATGAAAGCCACTGAACAATTAAAAGCGATGGACATGATGGCCGTTGATCCTATCGCAAGGGTTGTTGCACCGCGTTTGTGGGCGGGCATTATTTCTATGCCGCTATTGGCAGCACTATTTTCGGCAATGGGTATTTTTGGTGGCTATTTAATTGCCGTGCTGATGGTGGGCATTGATTCAGGTGTGTTTTGGAGCAATATGGAAGCAGCAGTGAGCTTCCGTTACGACGTGATGATGGGCTTTATTAAAAGCATCGTGTTTGGTGTAGCGGTATCTGTCATTGCGACGTTTGAGGGCTACGACTGCACGCCAACAGCTGAAGGCGTGTCTGCAGCCACGACCCGCACGGTGGTGAGCTCGGCGTTGACAGTGTTGCTACTAGATTTGATTTTGACGGCATTTATGCTGAGAGGGTTGTAGAAAATGGATCGCAAAACAATTGATCTTTGGGTGGGTATTTTTGTGGTGTTGGGTGTGTTAGCGCTTGGGCTATTGGCCTTTAAAGTCGGCAATCTTGGCGGCGAACGCGAAGCCAAACTTTACCGGGTGGAAGCACGCTTTGATAATATCGGCGGCCTAAAATTAAAAGCGCCGATAAAAAGCGCAGGCGTGTTGGTTGGCCGCGTGAAAGGCATTCATTTTGATAATAATAAATTTCAAGCCGTGGTTGATTTAGAGCTTTACGAGCGCTACGAATTTCCTAAAGATTCTTCCGCATCCATTCTCACCTCTGGTTTGCTCGGTGAAGTGTATATCGGCTTGGAGCCGGGCGGCGATGATAAAAAATTAGTGAATGGCGACCGCATTAAGCTAGCGCAATCTGCGGTTGTTTTAGAGCGCTTGATTGGCCAATTTATGCTTGGCAAAGCGTCCGAAACACCAGCGCCTACGGCCCCGTCAGCAGCAATTCCAGCGGCTGCAGTAAAGTAGTTGTTGTAAACCTAGCGCGGTTGATTGCGTTATTAAGGTTCCACCCACCATATTTATGGAAAACACCATGTTTAAACGTTTTGTAATTACATCCTTCACCGCCGCCGCGCTTGCAACGGCTGCCGGTAGCGCTTTTGCCGCTGATGTGGCGCCCGATGAGCTAATGCGCAAGAACGTAACCGAGATTTTGGCCAGTATTAAAGCCGACCCAGCGCTGCAGCAAGGTGACGCTAAAAAAATGGAAAAATTGGCGGACGAAAAAGTCATCCCGTTTTTTAACTTCAACAAAATGACGCAACTGGCCGTAGGCCGTGGCTGGAAAGAAGCGACCGATGCCCAAAAAACATCGTTAACTAACGAGTTCCGTACTTTGTTGGTGCGCACTTATTCAATTCAAATGGCGCAATTTCGTAACCAGACCATTGATGTAAAGCCGCTTAAAGGCGTTGCCCCAGCAGACACCGAAGTAACGGTAAAAACCTTGATTAACCAACCTAGCGGTTCTGGTATTCCGATTGATTACAGCATGGAAAAAGGCAAAGACGGTTGGAAAGTACACGATGTGCTGATCGACGGAGTATCGTTAGTGACCAACTATCGTAGTTCCTTCGGTAAAGAAATTCAGACGACTGGTATTGATGGTTTAATTAAAGTATTGGCCGACCGCAACGCTAAAAACGTCGCTAAAAAGTAATCTTTTAAATCTCTAAAAAGTCCGCGCGCGCATGAATAAGGAATCACTCAAAATTGAAGGTGCATTGAATTTTGAAAGCATGCCGCGCGTGCTGCTGGCAACTGCCGAATATATGGCACGCGCTGATTTGCCGGATGGCTTGTCGATTGATTTATCAGAAGTGCAAGAGTTCGATTCTTCAGCCGTGGCCTTGCTGCTGCACTGGCGCCGCGAAGCTGCAAAAATGCAAAAAATGCTGCGCTATATAAATTTACCTAAAAATTTGACCGCGCTCGCCGAGCTTTACGACGTGCAGCAATTTGTGGAATGCCCCCTCGCGCAGGCGATGATGGAAACCGGCAAATTTACCGCTGTTGCCACCAATACGGACGCGCCCCAAAATGCAGTCTAGGCAATGAATGCTTTAAATAGTGCGGCTGGCTTTGCGGTAGAAATTGTAGACGTTAAAAAAAGCTTCGGCAAATTCCAAGCTTTAGACGGTGTTTCATTCAACGTCGAACAGGGTGAATTCTTCGCGTTGCTAGGCCCGAATGGTGCCGGTAAAACCACACTAATTTCCGCGCTGGCCGGACTTTCCAAACCGGATAGTGGCAGCCTAAAAGTAATGGGATACGATGTGCGCACGCAGTACAAGCAGGCGCGGCAAGCGCTTGGCATCGTACCGCAAGAAATTGTGTTTGATCCGTTTTTTTCGGTACGCGAAATTCTGCGTATTCAATCTGGCTATTTCGGTATTCGCAACAACGATGCGTGGATTAACGAATTGCTCGAAAAGCTATCGCTTACCGATAAAGCCGATAAAAACATGCGTGCGCTATCGGGCGGCATGAAGCGTCGCGTACTGGTGGCGCAGGCGCTGGTGCATAAGCCGCCGGTGATCGTGCTAGATGAGCCAACGGCGGGGGTGGACGTGGAATTGCGGCAAACGCTGTGGGCGTTTGTGCGGCAATTAAATCAGCAAGGCCACACTATTTTGCTCACCACGCATTACTTGGAAGAAGCCCAGCAACTGTGCTCACGGCTGTGCATGATGAAGCAGGGAAAAGTCGTTGCCTTGGATACCACCGCCAATTTATTAGCAGGTTTTTCTGAGCGGGTATTGCGGGTGGCGGTACAAAATCAAACCACGCTGCCGCCAGTGTTGGCGCAAAAATTGATGAAGTCCGATCCAGCGTGGCATTATTTTTCAATTTCTGCTTATCAAGAAGTGGAAGATATTTTAGCCTTGTTGCGCACGCACAAAATTGGGATTGAAAAGTTAGAAGTAACCGAGCCAGAATTAGAAGATGTATTTTTAAAGATAATGAAAAAGCATTCCGCATGATCGCGTTCCAAACCTTACTCAAAAAAGAAATCCATCGCTTCTGGAAAGTCGCGTTTCAAACCGTAGCCGCACCCGTGCTCACAGCACTCATGTATTTGCTGATTTTTTCGCATGTGATGGCGGGGCAAAATGTGCCTCTATTGGGCGCGACAAACATTACTTACGTGCAGTTTTTAATTCCCGGTTTGGCGATGATGTCGATGTTGCAGAACGCGTTTGCGAATTCGTCATCATCACTTATTCAATCTAAAATTACCGGCAATATTTTATTTGTATTGCTGCCGCCTTTATCGCATTGGGATTTTTTTAACGCTTATGTGTTGGCGTCCATTGTGCGGGGCTTAGCGGTTGGTTTGGGCGTGTTTTTTATGGGCGTATTTGCGGCAGATTTGCCGCACCATAGCTTTTTATGGATTATTGCTTTTGCTATTTTGGGCTGCGCCATGATGGGCTCATTAGGCATTATTGCTGGTTTGTGGGCAGATAAATTTGATGAAATTGCGGCGTTTCAAAACTTTATTATTATGCCGCTGACGTTTTTGTCGGGTGTGTTTTATTCCTTGCAATCGCTGCCCGCGTTTTGGAAAACCGTGTCGCATCTCAATCCGTTTTTCTACCTGATCGATGGTTTTCGCTATGGCTTTTTTGGTGCGTCCGATGCTTCGCCTTGGCTAAGCTTGGGCGTCGCTGGCTTTAGTTGCATCGTATTAGCTTCCATTAGCGTAGGCCTGTTAAAATCGGGCTACAAATTACGTACTTAATTACGCAAATAAGGACTGAAAGTGGTTACTCCCGAAGCAATTGAAGGCTATCTGCGCCGAGAACTCGTCTGCGACCATCTTGCGGTAACAGGCGATGGCGCACATTTTGAAGCAACTATCGTATCTGCTGCGTTCGTCGGCAAAACCCGTGTGGCACGACACCAAGTGGTTTACGCGGCCTTGGGCGATAGAATGCGCGCAGAAATTCACGCGCTGTCGATGAAGACCATCACGCCCGATGAATGGGCTGCCCAACACGCGTAATTTTTTCTGCGTGATCGTGCAACTTCCAATTTTTACCCGTATTTTGATCGCCCTCCATGCCTAGTTCTAAAAGCATTACGCTGGCCTTATCTAAAGGCCGTATTTTTGAAGAAACACTGCCGCTATTGGCCGCCGCAGGCATCGTGCCCACCGATGATCCTGAGCGCTCGCGCAAGCTCATCATCGGCACCAATCGGCCTGAAGTGCGGCTCGTGATTGTGCGCGCGTCGGATGTGCCCACGTACGTGCAATTAGGTGCTGCTGACATCGGCGTAGCAGGCTTGGATACGCTGCTGGAACACGGTGGCCAAGGGCTGTATCAGCCGCTGGATTTAGGCATTGCCAAGTGCCGCATGATGGTGGCGTGCCGTAATGGTTTTGATTATGCGGCGGCGGTGCGCAGTGGCGCGCGCCTGCGTGTAGCCACTAAATACGTGCAAATTGCGCGTGAGCATTTTGCGGCTAAAGGTGTGCACATTAATTTAATTAAGCTCTACGGCTCGATGGAATTAGCACCGTTGACTGATCTAGCCGAAACGATTGTAGACGTAGTTTCAAGCGGCAATACGCTTAAAGCCAATGACCTTGTGGCCGTTGAACACATCTGCGATATTTCGAGTCGCTTAGTGGTGAACCGCGCGGCAGCCAAGTTGAAGCGTGAATTGTTAGAGCCTATTTTGGCGGCGTTTTCTAATGCGATAGTGCTTGAAGACGCCCTAAAATAGGGCATCTTCAGGCTTGGTGATATGATGATTATTCGAACTCTTGATTCTAAAGCTGCTGATTTCAGCGTTAATTTAAAAGCCTTATTAGCGTTTGAAACCGCGCAGGACAGCGCTACCGATAACATCGTCGCTAAAATTTTGCACGATGTGCAAACTCAAGGGGATGCCGCATTGCTTGCGGCCACGGCTAAATTTGATCGCTGGACCCCTGCATCCACAAGCGAGCTCGAAGTCAGCCGCGCCGTGTGTGTGGCAGCACTCGATGGCTTAGCCAAACCCTTGCGTGAGGCGCTTGAATTTGCGGCAGCGCGCATTACCGCCTATCACCAGCATCAGGTGCAACCGTCGTGGCAATACACCGAAGCCGATGGCACAGTGTTAGGGCAAAAAATTACGCCACTCGATCGTGCCGGATTATATGTGCCAGGTGGCTTGGCTAGCTATCCATCCTCATTGCTCATGAGCGCGTTGGCGGCCAAGGTAGCGGGTGTAGGTGAGCTTATTATGGTCACGCCGACGCC
>JAYUOW010000269.1:0-9187 GCA_043760555.1 Betaproteobacteria bacterium | reverse complement strand
TGTTGTCGGCACCGATAATCGCCTCTTCAAGCGGTACGGTCGGCAACGTTGGCACCGAACGACGATTGGCTGGCGTGAGGTCAACATCTGCCGTCGTTGGCGCGATGCTGGTAAATCCAGGACGCGGTGCGGCAACCACCGGCGTTGCTGGCTTTGCGCCATCGGCAGGCGTAACGCTAGAAACAAACGCTGCACCGGCTTGCACCTCGCCCGCTACCGGCATATCGCCGAGCATGCCTTTTGCGGGTAGCGTTTTAATATCTGTTTGCACACGTAAGTTTGGATCAGCTTCCATACGCTGCTTTAAGCGACCATCAACTTCGCCCTTACTACCAGCAGCTTGCTTACGACGATCATTAATTTCAGCCAAAATTTTTGGTTCGCAATTTGCAATTGCAAAATCAGCCTTATGCAACTCGCCGAATTTCAAATCGGCAAATCGACTTTCTGGATCACCTAAGTTACGGTTGCTCAAGGCCAGCAATTTCGAGCCTTTTGGCAAGGTGGTGATGTCTACTTTTAACACCCGCGTGCGCGCGTTGAGGCCGTAAAAGCTGTACTTACCTTCAGCGTCAGAAATGACGTTGGTGCCGTCCTCCAAATAGATGCGAACGCCGGGAATACCCATGTCTCCACGGTTTTGCACGCCAGAATTATCATCGCCTTCTTTGGCGCAATTAGCAAACACTTTGCCGACGATGTAGGCCTTATCGCTAAACACGCCACCAACAATCGTCACGCGAGCGGTTGCGGTATTAGATACCGCGTAAAGGCTGGTGCCGCCCGGAGGCTGATAGGCAGCAGAAATACGGTTGATACCATCGCCTTGCGCAGCGGTTGGGCCAACGCGCACGCGATAGCTTAGGCGCACCGATTGCGCAACCGCCATGCGACCGATGTTGAACATCAATGTAGGGCCCGCGCCGCCAACAGGATCCGCGATGGCTTTACCTTCTAGTTTTGCACTGCCCAACACATAGCTAAAGCCAGCGGGTAGTAAATCGGTGGCAATAACGTCAGTCAAGTTAAGCGCGTAGCCAGTAGAGTTGCGAATAACGGCGTTGTAATCCGCAAATTCGCCAACTTCTACCGTGCTGCGCAGCACTGTTTTTTGGATGAATAAACCGCCAACAGCACCGCCATCTACTGGAATATCCACCGTAACTGGCCCAGTTTCCGGACCCACGCGGAAGCTACCACCATATGAGCCGCCCGTAGTTGGACCCGTGGCATAAATAGTACGGCCTTGCGGCAGCTGTGAGGCCGGCACGATGGATGTAAATGTATAGCCGTTTGGCGGTGTGACCAGCACACAGAAATCGCCCGCAGTAACCAATGGGAAGTCATATTTACCATCGGCGCCCGTAACAACTGTCGATGGTGCAGAAACTAAATTACCGCCCACCAGCGCTTGTACGCGCGCTGGCGTGGTGGTGCATTGACCGTTGACGGCTGTAACCAAAGTGACCGTGGCGCCAGCTATGGGTTGATTGGTGCGGCTATCAAATACCACACCGTTTGGATCAATTAAGGTGAGCGTGGTGGTAATTTTACGACCGCAACCGACTATTTCAACGTCGTAAACGTCAAACTGATTACCTTCTAAAATGATGTTGCCGACGCGTACTGGTGGATTGCGAATTGGCAATCCTTCGGCCACGAAGATGCCCGTATTTGGGCCTGTTTCGGTGGCTACGATCTCTTCGCGCTCGCCGCCTGGACCGGTGATGATGATGATCCTGGATTCAATAATATCGGGCTGCGCGTTGCATGAAGGTGCAACTGCGCGCAAATAAACATTGCGACCGATGTAGCCAACCAAAGTAGGTACGGTAAAGCGTGGGTCGATGAAGGGCTGAATGGTGTCTACTACCGTTGTGACAGGTGCCGTGGTGGTCGTATCTTTAACGGTGAGCGTGCCAGAGCCGCTAGCTATTAGCGTAGGCGTAGTGATGTTCGTTTGCCCGGTGCCAATAGTGGTGGGCGCTGTCACACGCACTAAGAAGCGCACACTAGCGCCGGGTGGCAGCGTGAATGTGGTGCTGCCATTGATACGCGTGTCCGTTGGATCAATCAAACCAACAAGAGAGCCACCCTTGGCGTCTGGATTATCAATAACCCACTCCGCAATCCAGCCAGAAGTGCCATTAGGTAGGGAGCTTGCTGGGAAGGTGATGGTTTCAACGCAGTTACCTGTATTGGTTAGCGTATGGCCGTAAAGCACCGAGCCGCCGGGCGGCACGGTGCCGGTATTGTTTGGCTCAAGAATGACGCGGCAAACTTTATTGATTATCGTGAGCACATCGTCTGCTTTTGCGGATACCAAGGGGTTACTAATCGCTTGCGCTGTTTTAGTGATTTTGAACGGACCACTCACAGCCAACGGGGTTGGCAATTTGGCTTTAACGATAATATTAAAGCGCCCGCCTGCTGCCACTACGCCAGTATCGGCCACACCGTTGCCGTTGGTGTCACGCAACAATTGCGTACCGTCTGGTCTAAACAATTCGAATGTTGTGCCTGGCGGATAATTACCCTCTACCAAGGCAATATCGAAGGTTTCAGGCAAGTCACCCGTGTTGGTCAATACGTTCGTGAACGTAACTGTGCTGCCGGGATCAGCGCCATCAATGGTTTGGCCGGTAAGGGTTACGCCAGCACGGCCTGTGACAATAAAGGTTTCAGTATTGGTGGGCTTGGTTGGCGTGGTGACGTTATCTTTATCGGTCCAGCTAAAGCTTGCCGTATTATTGATTGCGGTGCCTTTCGCGAGATCGCCAATAATGCGAACGCTGAAGGTGACTTCACCTCTGTCGCCGGCACCCAATCTTGGGATAACGGCGGTGACGGTATTGCCGCTAACGTCGTAAAGCATGGCTGCAGTACCGTTGGCCTGCGCTGGCGTATCGACCGCATCAGTGAGGGTTACAACACCCGCGCCCACCATATTCCAGCGTCCGCTACCGGGCACATACTGCATGCCAACAGGAATCGCATCGCTTAATTTGAAGTTGGTTTTGATGCCGTCAATGGAAGATGCATTGCTGTAACGGAGCACGATGTCATAGTTGCCGCTGGGTGAACCGCCCTCTTTCACGCGCATAAATTTGGTCACGATGGCATCCAAATTAGGTGTATTGACGCCGACGGGAATGAAGATGCTGGCAACGTCGGTGTTAGGCGGGATGGGCAGACGATTCGGGATGGTGCTAACGGCGGTAACGCGAATAGAATCTTCCGTGTCACGCCCCACTGTGGCGGGAATGCGCACACCAACTACAAAATTAAGTACCTGATTCGGCGCTAAATTAAATGAGCCGGTAATCGGTGTGGTGCTATCAGGGATGCCGTCTTTGTTTGCATCCAAGAAAATTTGGATGCCAGAAACATCAAATGTGCCCGGCAAATTTTCGACGATTAGGTTGTAGGTATCAGCCAATGGGCCGTTGGTAAGCTGATGCGGGAAATAGGTTTGATCGCCTGGAGCAACCCTTATTACTTGGCTTTGATCTAAACGTCCGTTTTGTACAGCTGGCGCTGGCGTGACGACCAAACACTGGCTATTCACATCGTTACGCGCGACGAGTATGCCACTGATCGAGCCAGCAGAGTTAGTAAATGCGCCGGGATTAGTTGCGCACGACGCATTCAGCAAATTATCGCGGTTGGTTACACCGTTCACGGTGATGGTGCAAACGGTTGTACCCACTACAACATTTACGTTTGACACCGCAATAGACGCGGGTGCTGTGAGCACCACGGTGCCAGTACAACCCGTACCGGATACGGTTGCAGTCGCACCAATGGAAAGCGCTAACCCTGAAGGTAAGGTATCGGTGAACGCAGCACCCGTGTGTGCGGGTAGCGTGCCGCTATTAGTGAGCAAAAACGTCAATGGCGTAGTTGCGCCGCTAACGATAGCGCCTGCACCAAACCTCTTGGTTAGCACTAGCGCGCCGCCGCTGACGGTTGCCGATACGGTGTTGCTGTTTAGTGAAATATTTTGAGTGCCAATGGTGAAGGTAGCACTTGCTGTGTTGCTTACTTGGCTACCGGGAAGCGGCACGGCTGCATTAGCCGGTGCGGTCAAAGCGGCAAAGGCGAAACTGGCGGTGGCAAGTATCGTGGTGAATAATGAAGCGAAGCGTTGAGTTTTCATGTTCGTCTCCCTACGCTTTATTTATCTGAACACAAAAGCGCAAATGGAACCTTGCACCAATGGGCAGCGTGGGGGCAATGGTGGTAATCGTGCCGACTGCGTTGGCTCCGACTGCGCCTGCTGGGGGAGATCCGGGAGCTGTGGCAGTTGCAGCACCACAACTAGTTTGCACTGTGGCAGGGCCGCCGACTGGTACCGTATCGGAAATTTGCACCCCCGTTAACGCAGCACCTGAAATATTGCTTGCGACTACTAAATACGCAATACATTGCCCGGGCGCAGAAGCTGGATCGGTAATTGCACCGACTGCCGCAGTGGTCCACGGTGCATCGGGAACATTCGGCGTTGTGGTGCTTGAGAACGCTACCGAAGGTGTGGCGGAACAACTCACTAGCTGTTGATATTTACGTAGCGATACACCTTCAGTTAGGGTAGTGGTATCAGTCGTGACCAACGGCCCGCCAAAGTAGGTCGCGGTGGTAGTGGTGATATTCGGTGGGGGGGGCGGATCTGTTACTGGCGTAGTAGGTGCCGTGACGCGAACCCAGATATTACGGGTGTTTCCAAGGTTTAGCGTGCCTTTTGGCAGCGTAAATAAAGCGGTTGCGCTTGGGGTAATTACAATATCATCACCGCCAATTTCAATTACGCCGTCGCCGTCATCTAAGTACACGGTAGAAATCCAGCCGGGCAAATTATTGATGTTGAGCGCACCGTTAAAGGTAATTGGCTCGTCCACATTGCCCAAATTAGTCAGCACATGGCTGTAGGTAACAATGCCACCGGGGACGGTGCTTTGCGCATTTGGCGGTGTTAGGGTCACGTTGCGCACTGTTGCCAACGTAACTTGCTGAATCAAGGTATCTGACAAGCCCGGCGTGGTAGTAGATGTGACTGTGATCGGCACGGGATACAAACCGGGTGCCGCCTGACCAGATGTAGTTGGCGGCACGCTCACAACCAAACACATTATCGTGTTGGAGTTTGGAGGGATTGACCCCGTCGCATTAGTGATTGCACCTAAAACTGGCGGCTCCGCACAGGCACCGGATGCATTAGGTAATCTAAATTCTGCTGTCCAGCCCGGTGGCAAGGTTGGTGCTGAAAGCGAGAAAGTATCCGCCACGGTGCTGGTGTTATTAACATACACCGGGGCGACGATAACATTGGTGCGCGCTGTGGGCAGCGGTATGGCGTTGGTGTTAACTACCGGCAAGTTATTGTTTGGCCCAAAACCAGTCGTGGCGGCATTGCCCGCATTGGCACCACCCGCAGGTGTGGAATCGCTGCGCGGTGTAGTCGCGGTTAAATCGACTGTACGCAAATTGATGTTAGGCAAAAAGTTATTGACTGGATCACTCAGCGTTGGCGTAGATGACGATGTTGCCAATAGCGTCACTTGATAGCCTGGACCTCCATTGGCGACGTTGCCAGTTGGGGCCACCGTGGCCGCGTTAATTGGCAAAGTGGCACGGATAATTACTTTGACAGATCCGCCAGCAGGAATCACGCCGGTGTCGGGTATGGAGTTAGCATCACTGGTTGTAAGTGGCGTAGAACCATCCGCGCGAAGCAGCGTGAATACCGTTCCAGGCGGGAAGGTGTTAGATGGCAAGGTAATGTCGAAGGTATCTGGGGAATTACCAGTGTTCCAAATATAGTCTTCAAAATAAATAGTTTGACCCGCGCCGGATGCAGTAAGTGGTGCACCGCCCGAAGGTGAGCCTATTGGGTTCACGGTGTTGTTTGGCGGGCCGTTAGCATTCGATGCGCTCGTATTGTTAGCAACCACGCCGCGCTGTGGCGACACCACATAAGTGACTGGATTAGTTGGTGTAGGCGTTGGGTTTTGTGTAGTCGTAAATCGCGCCGTATTGGTCGTTTCGGCCACATTGGTTAAATCGGTCGGCAAGCGCAATGGCGGGATGGCGATTTCAAAATATACGTAGCCAGAAGCGCCCGCAGTACCGAACGCGGGCACATTTGCAATCGTGGCGCTAACCGTGCCGCCAGCCAATGAAGTTGGCGCTGAATATACGATGCCCGCAGGGTCAGGTCCGCCATCGCCCATCGCCGTCAACCCAGAACCAGACCAGCGGCCTGAATTCGGTACGTACAGCATGCCCGCTGGCAAGCTGTCAGACAGCGCTAAATTTGTTGCTGCCGATGCGCCACCGTTCCTGTAACTAAGTACGATAAATAGCTGCGATGCAACCGCGCCCACTTGGCCGTTACCATTCGGGCTTGGGCCGCTTGGTACGGGCGTCAACACGTTTGGCGGCGCGGTGCTTGAAAGTGATTTAACCACCGTGACCGCAGACGAGCTAACCGTTGTGGTGTCGGTGTTGGTCGTTGGGGCTGCGATGGATGCAGGAGATGTATCGCTCACGCGCGTCGTAATGATGCCGATGTCGCCATTGTCAGCAAAAAGCGGTACGGTAGCACACAGCACAAATTGAAATTGTGCGCCTGCGTTAAGTGGCGTGGTGGTGGTGATTGCGGCACCAGTAGGCTGACCATTGCCGTTGTCAAAATAGTAGGCGATGACAGCTTGGTGTACAAACTGGGGGGGGAAGCCAATTGGGGTGTTCACTGCTGGTACCAGTGTGTAGGTATCAGCGCCATTACCAGTGTTAGTAATAGTGTGAGGGTAGCAAACTTGTTGGCCGGCGGCGGCAATTTTGCCTTGACTATTTGTTAGCGTGAAGCTCTTTACTTGCTGCACAACGGTAATCACCGTGTTTGATGTAGCGGTGCGCGGCACGCCGTTACCATCAACGTAAGTGGCGGATGCGGTGTTAGCGATGTTTGTACCTGCGGGCGCTGGTGCAGCGTGCGCGATGCCGCCGCTGATGCCGACGCATAGTAGCGCCAACATGAGCGCCCAGAAGGCGAAGATTTTTGTGATAGCAGTATCCCAATGCATCATGCTGTCCTATTTATTTGCGCCCAACGACGACGGTGAAATCGAGGTGAGGTCATTTCTTGCAGGTTGAATGTTTAAGTCGTTACTTAGCACCTTAAAGCGCGCCGATACGGTCAAGCTTTTTCCGGGGTTAATTTCGTTTTGCGTCCAGCGCAGATAGCGGTATTCATTGAGCGGCACCGCAACCAATGCAGCGTTGGCATTTTTGGCAGCACGCTTCAACGGGATCGCGGCGTACTCCGCACCGTCAAGGCTGGCGGACGCCGCACTCGGCTTGAGCGAATTAACAATGAGCTCGGTGTTAGATGGCACCGGCAACTGAGCCATAAATTTTGAAATTGGTTTATCTGACACGTTGCTGTAGGTGACGGTTTCTTCAATCACATCGCCGGGCTTTACGGTGTCAGCATTTTCTTTCGTTTCAACGCCTGCTTTGATCACGATTTTATTGCGTGCGAGCGATGCTTTGATCGGCTCAATGGCAGCGGTAGATGCGCCTAATGCCGGCTTCTGCGCGTTGACTACGTTAGTGATGGCAAAAACACAAAACCCACCGATGCAAAGTAGCATTGGTGGTAGAAGCCTTAGTGCCCCAGAAATATATTGTAGTTGCGATTTTTTCATTGCTTTCTTATTCTGTCGTGTTGGCGACAGTCAATTGATAATCACAATCGTTGCAGCTCTAAATGGATACAGCACCTTTTCTAAATACGGTTTGAAATAATCTTGAGTGGGAGTTTCTAAGTCGAAACGCTGGTGAGTCCTTCAAAAACGCCTTGCTCCGGATTGAAACCAAATCATTTTTTTGCGGTCGTTTGCTACTGAAGCATGCGCTCACTATAACCTGATAAAGTGCCCAAAACCGCTTTCCGGATCGTACCTAGGTGTGAACAATCGAAAAAGCGCTACCATGGCACTATTTTAACTTTTTAAATCAATGACTTACGCGGCTTATATAAAGCAAATTATCACCGTAAAACTTTGTTTCTTTTAGAAAGATACATCTATGAAACCAAGCCTTTAGCGCCCATAGTTCAACCAATACTATAACTCTAAAAAAACGTCGTTTATAGTCAAATCACCTCAAAAATAGACTCGTTTTTCTGAAAAATATGTCTGGCTGTTCTGGAAAATTCTGACGTCCTCTTTATGCATTTGCGCCATTTTCAACCACCTAAACCCATTAAAAATACCCGTCCAAAAAGCCCACACCGGCGCACATAAACGTCAATTTTTAACACAAAAAATTCACGCGCGAACGGACACAGAACTACAATAATCAGCTTATCGCTGCATCACAGCAATACTCATGCCAGTGAACGGCATCACACTGTAACCACGTCATTTTTCCGACAATAGATGCAATAACGCACACAGGCGGCAGGCACCTGTCGCCTAGAAGGTGTTGACGCTGCGACACTTGTGCGGCATCACAACAAGGGGTGTCGGTTAGTCGACAGTGCTGCGCCAATAATTTGGGCAATCAGCACGTACCAGAAATGAACGAAGCGTAAATTGGACTACACTTCCCGTTGCACAAATTTAGCAAAGCTAGCGCCGCACCCAAGCGCCTCGCGCAAATAAATAATCCACCGTCCAAAAAAGAGAGCTTAAATGCCGCTACGACCACATTTAACCCCAGCGCGGGCGCAACGCCGCCCAATTTGCGCCATTCTTAGCAGTTTGCTTACCGTCACGGCCAGCAGTGCCGCAATGGCGCAAACCCAAAGTGCAGATCGCCAAGAAGGTTTGCGCAATAACAGCGCTCGCTGGCACGCTATTACCGACGTGCGACTGGTGATTTCGCCCACACAATCCATTGCACGCGGCAGCATCGTGTTTCGCGACGGTAAAGTGGTTAGCTATGGGGAAAATACCGCGATTCCTGCGGGTGCCCGCGTGTGGTCGCTGCCGGGGCGCACTGTGTATGCGGGATTTATCGACTTATCCAGCCAAATTGGTGTGCCCGCCGCGCTACGCGAGAGCGCTAATCCACCCGCTGGAGAATTTGGCGCGCGTAACGCGCCTGCGGCCGCGAGCGGGCCGAGAAACACCGTGAAAGGCACTGCTCACCAAAACCGTAATGTGCGTGCTGAAATTGA
>JAYUOW010000268.1:0-9192 GCA_043760555.1 Betaproteobacteria bacterium | reverse complement strand
TGACGATAACCCACAGCACGCATGGACGGCATATCCGCGTGCAAAGTGTAGCGTTGTTGCAACGCCTGCACTTCGGCGACCAAGCCTTGCGCCAACATCGCGTCAAAGCGTTGCGCTATGCGCGCGTGGAGAACGGCGCGATCTCTTGGTTGCAAACCTAAGCATAGGCTGCGATAAGGTAAGGCATCTATAGGATTAGCTGAAGACGCCCGTATTTGCTGGCTCGACATTGGTTTACCCGTAAGCGCAAACACCTCCAACGCACGCTGCACACGCTGCGAATCATTGGGTGAAAGTTGCGCAGCGCGCACGGGATCTACCTTCGCCAATTCTTCGTGCATGGCAGGCCAGCCGATGGCGGCGGCTTGGGCATCGAGCGTGGCGCGCACTGCCGAATTGGCCACGGGCAATCGGCTTAAGCCCTCCACCAAGGCCTTGATATATAGCATGGTGCCACCAACCAGAAGGGGAATTTTATCGGCTGCATGTGCGCTTAAAATGGCTGCATTGGCATCGCGACAGAACTGCGCGGCGTCGTAAACTTCAGTGGGCGCGATGAGATCAATAAGTTGATGCGGATGCTGCGCCTGCACTATTGCATCGGGTTTAGCAGTGCCGATGTTCATTTCGCGATACACACAGGCGGAATCCACGCTAATAAGCGTGGATTCGCGCTGGTGCGTAGAGCGCAAATAGTTTTGAAGCCACAACGCTAATGCGGTTTTACCAGAGGCTGTGGGGCCTAGTAAAAAAATAACCGGAGCAGCGCTTTTCAACACTCACTCAGCATCAAAAACAATGCCCTGCGCTAGCGGTAAATCACGACCATAGTTAATCGTATTCGTAGCGCGGCGCATATAGGCTTTCCAGCTGTCTGAGCCCGATTCACGGCCGCCGCCGGTTTCTTTTTCACCACCAAACGCCCCGCCAATTTCCGCACCAGATGTGCCGATGTTGACGTTAGCAATACCGCAATCACTGCCGCTGGCGGCCATAAATATTTCAGCTTCGCGCACGTCATTGGTAAAGATGGATGACGACAAACCTTGCGGCACGCCGTTTTGTAATGCGATGGCATCGTCCAAATTATCGTAAGTGAGCACATACAAAATTGGCGCGAAAGTTTCGTGCTGCATGCAGGCGGTTTGTGCGGGCATTTCTACCAATGCGGGGCGCACATAAAAGCCGCCTGCGGTGTCTTCGCCTTCAACCATTACACGTTCGCCGCCGGTTACGGTGCCGCCTTGCGCGCGGGCTTGCGCAAGCGCATTTTGCATCGCGTCATATGCTTGCTGGTCAATCAACGGACCCACCAAGGTGCCCGTATTTAGGGGGTTTCCAACCTTTACACTAGCATACGATGCCTTCAACGATGCCACCAATGCAGGGGCAACGCTAGTGTGTGCAATCAAGCGACGCAAGGTGGTGCAACGCTGCCCGGCCGTGCCTACAGCCGAGAACACGCAGGCGCGCGAAGCAAGCTTTAAATCAGCACTTGGGGCGACAATCATGGCGTTATTGCCGCCTAGCTCTAGAATCGTTTTAGCAAAGCGTTCCGCCGCCACACCCGCCACGGCACGTCCCATGCGCGTGGAACCGGTAGCTGAAATGAGTGCTACATCGGTGTTGCGCGTGAGCGCTTCACCACATGCCGGACCACCGATGATGATGGGGCAAATATGCGCATCAACTTTGCCGCCAGCCGCTTCAAAGCGCTTTACGGTTTGGGCAAATAAGGCTTCGCAGGCAAGGGCTGTGAGTAGCGTTTTTTCTGACGGCTTCCACACCACTGAATTGCCGCAAACCAGCGCAATACAAGCGTTCCAAGCCCATACCGCTACTGGGAAATTAAACGCGCTGATAACACCCACAACACCCAGCGGATGCCATTGCTCCATCATGCGATGGTTCGGCCGCTCTGATGCAATCGTTAGGCCGTAAAGCTGACGCGATAGACCCACTGCAAAATCGCAAATATCAATCATCTCTTGTACTTCGCCCAAGCCTTCCGCGTGCAGCTTGCCCGCTTCCATGCTCACCAAACGGCCTAGTGGTTCTTTGTTTTCACGCAACACTTCACCAAACAAACGCACTAGCTCGCCGCGCTTTGGCGCAGGTACATTGCGCCATGTGAGTGATGCCGCTTTAGCAGCAACAATGGCCGCATTTACTTGCGGCACAGTATGTGCGCGCAAGGTGGCTACCACAGCACCGCTGATGGGCGTGCGGGCGGGTAAATCGGTGCCAATAGCCGCGTCAAGATTCACGCCCAATTGCTTAAGAGTGGCTAAAATAGTGCTTTGCAGGGAGGTTGTCATTGCTATTTCTTTCAAGTTAAAAATTTAAAATATTACTTGCCGCAACGCCGCCGTTGTAGCCCAGTTCGAGCGGCTTTTCGCGATAACTGGGTCGTGCTTAAAATTTGAAAGCGCCATTTATTTACTACCGACCCAGTTATCGCAAAAAACCGCTCGAACTGGGCTACGGAGGGTGCGTTTTTCTACGTTGCGTAGCGCTTTCAAAAAATTACATCGCCGTTTGCGGGTTCATCCGTTCAGCGTGTTGCAGTTTATTTAGCGCATTGATGTAGGCTTTGGAGCTTGCCACCACAATGTCGGTGTCCGATCCAATGCCGTTTATTACCCGACCGTTTTTAGATAAGCGCACCGTCACTTCGCCTTGCGAATCCGTGCCTTCGGTGACGTTATTGACCGAATACAGAAGTAACTCCGAACCAGACTTAGCCACACTTTCAAGCGCTTTAAATACCGCGTCAACTGGCCCTGCACCAGTTGCTTCGCAGCGTTGTTCCTGCCCAGCGACGGTTAAAACCAGCTTGGCATAAGGCGCTTCGCCGGTTTCAACGTGCGCAGAAATTGCGACGAACTGATAGTGTTCAACTTCCGGCGTGACAAATTCGTCCGACACGATAGCGTGCAAGTCTTCATCAAAAATTTCCTGCTTTTTATCGGCTAATTCTTTAAACTTTTGGAAGGCGTGATTCAACGCGACTTCAGATTCCAACTCAATGCCAAGCTCCACCAACCGCGCGCGGAATGCGCTGCGGCCTGATAACTTTCCAAGCGTTAATTTATTGTTATGCCAGCCCACATCTTGCGCCCGCATAATCTCGTAAGTTTCGCGATTTTTTAAAATGCCGTCTTGATGAATACCCGACTCATGCGCAAACGCGTTTGCGCCCACCACGGCTTTATTCGGCTGCACCGGGTAGCCGGTGATGGTGGAAACAAGCTTGGATGCAGGCACAATTTGCGTGGCATCAATGCGCGTTTCTAAACCAAAATAATCACGCCGCGTGCGTAATGCCATCACGATTTCTTCTAACGACGCATTGCCCGCGCGCTCGCCCAAACCGTTGATGGTGCATTCAACTTGGCGCGCGCCCGCCCGCACTGCAGCGAGTGAATTTGCTACCGCCATACCAAGGTCGTTGTGGCAATGGGTTGACCACACCACTTTATCGGCGTTGGGTACGCGCTGCAATAAAGTGGTGAAACGCTCCGCCCATAATTCAGGAATAGCATAGCCTACGGTATCGGGCACGTTAATGGTTTTAGCACCGGCGTTAATCACGGCTTCAAATACGCGACATAAAAAATCCATGTCTGAACGCACGGCATCTTCAGCTGAAAATTCAACGTCATCGCATAAATTACGCGCGAACTTTACCGCGTTAACAGCCGCTTCCAACACTTGGTCGGGCGACATGCGTAATTTGTGTTCCATGTGGATGGGCGACGTTGCGATAAAGGTATGAATT
Source organism: Betaproteobacteria bacterium (assembly GCA_043760555.1). Taxonomy (GTDB): domain Bacteria; phylum Pseudomonadota; class Gammaproteobacteria; order Burkholderiales; family Usitatibacteraceae; genus JANMDR01. The sequence goes on along the minus strand of JAYUOW010000268.1, from coordinate 5,411 downwards.
CGCGCGCGCGCTGCCGGTTTTACGGCATCTCCAGCCTTTTGAATATCTGCAGGTTGGGCGCGAGCGAGCGAGCATACGGTGGAGTCTTTAATCACCGTTGCCACAGCTTGCACGGCATCAAAATCGCCCGGGCTAGCAGCGGCAAAGCCCGCTTCAATTACATCCACTTTCATTTTTTCAAGCTGGCGCGCAATACGCACTTTTTCTTCTTTGTTCATCGCCGCACCGGGGCTCTGCTCGCCGTCGCGTAAAGTGGTATCAAAAATAATTAATTGCTTAGCTGCTTCCATGGGGAAATCTCCAAAATTAGCCCGTATTTTACGGGGTATGGCATGTAATTGGGTAAACACGCCATATGAACTAAAAAAGCCACGCACTGACTGTGTAAATCGGGCGAGCAAGACAATGCAAACCAAAATGGTTTGAGCACGACAATACGAAGGGGGTGGGGGATTTTAGCGCGCGGGGCGCAGTAGAAGGCTAAGCGAGCCGAGCAGAGTAGCTGGGCTTGAAAGCGAAATCAACAACACAGCAGGCCGTGCAGATGCAAACGCATCGGCGGCTTGGTTTTGTGTATTGATTTTGGAACAAGTAGTCATGCCCAAAGAATAGCAACGTTTTTGCGCAAAGTAAAGGGGGCAATGAAAAATAATCATTACAGCAACCCTAGCTAGCTTTTTAAATCTTTGAAGATGCCCTATTATAGGGCATCGCCAAGGCATCTAAATTAGCTTACAGACTTTTTACCAGTGATGACGGTGTAGTCAACATAGCTGCCACCGTGGCGATTTTTAGTGAAATCGAGCGGATAGCCACCAAACGCGCCTGCAGTATTTGAAAGCGCAGCAACAAGCGCCTCGCCCCGATTATTTTTGCTTTTGGCCAGCGCTTTTTCCAAACCCTTCAACGCGGCAAACGCTTCTAGCCCAGCAAAAGTGGCCTGACGCGTTGACGCCATTTGCTTCATCGCGCTGTTGTATTCGCGAACGATATCCACGCTTAGTTTCCACGGCTGCGGCACAACGTGAGAAACCACGATGCCACGAGATTGATCGCCAAGCAGGGCCTGGAACTGTGATGGGCCAGCAAACGACAAGGCAACATAGTAGATAACCTTCGATTTTTCATCCGCTTTTAAGTCTTGAAAAATCTTCGCCGATGGCGCTGCAAGCGTGGTGAACAGCACCGCATCAGCTTGGCTTTGCGCAATCGCCGTGGCTATATCAGTTGCAACTTCCGCATTCCGTTTAATTCCCACGCCCACCGCGTTAAGTCCGGCTGCGGCCAGCGTTTCCATGCAGGCAGCTTTATTCTCTAGACCCACAGTGTCGCTGTAATGCACGATAGCAATTTTTTGCACATTGAATTGTTTGAGCGCGACCGCAAAGCGCTGCACCTCAGCATCATAAGAAGCGCGTGCCGTAAACACCCACGGGCTGGTGCTTTTTTGGATTGATCGTGCACCGGTAAAGGGCGCGTAGAACGGCGTCTTTGCTGCTTCTGCGAGGGCGATGCTTGGTAGCGACAATGTGGCTGAACCATAGCCAAACAGTAGATTTGCGCCTTTCTGCAAAAGGATTTTAGTATTTTCGGCGGCCTTATCAGCTTTATTGCCGTCATCTAAACACTCGTGCACAAAGCGCACCGCACCACCACTTTTTGCGCGGTCAGCAATAAAACACTGCACACCTTCACGCACATCTAAACCAAACTCGGCATTTGCACCAGTGAGCGGTAGCGATTGACCGATGGTGAACGTGGGCGCGGCTGATAACACGAGCGGTGCCTGTGATGCAGCCAGAATGCCAGCTAGGCCGGTAATAAATTGACGTCTTTGCATGTGAATTCTGCCTATGAAAGTAAGATGCAAAATCTTAGCATCCGCGCTTTGGCGTCAAGTCAACCATCGTGGCGGAGCGGCTTAAAGCAAGTCAATTATTGCAAATGTAACCGTTTAGAGGCGGCAACATCCAGCGCAGCTTTGCGTTTGCGGGTGCTGGTGCGTGTACTTGTGCAGGTGCTGCAGACGCCCTAATATAGGCTACCTTCACGACACAACGCAGAAAAGCTAGGGTCCAAACGACTGGCGCGTGACTGTGTTTGGCCCGCGCAATGCGTCCACCACGTGGCGCATCACGCCTTGATTCGCATCGGTAAAATCGAATCGTAAAGTGCCGACCGACGTCGCTTTAAACAGTGCCGGATCGTAAGCTGCACCCAGCCAAGCCGAGCCCGATGTGCGGTACAGCGCACCCTCAAAAATTGTGCTGCTTGCGAAGACACCACCCGGCATCACAAACCAAATGGGCTTGCCCTGCGCATCGTAGGTGAACCACACGCCGAAAATATTGTTGGCTTGCTGCATCAACGCCACACCCCAACCGTTTTGGCTTTGCCCTCCCCACCACATACCGCTATAGTTTTTTCGTGGTGCGCCATCGGCGAATACTTGCCGCGTAATTTGCTTGGTGCCGCTCACGCCATTGATGGTGAAATTAAGTGTGGCCACACCCGCATCGCGAAAGCGCAATGTCGCTTGACCCACCGCAGTACCAGCGTTAAATTTTGTCGCATCATAAGCTGGAAACGGGCTACCACTGGGGATGTACAGCGCACCAGTGTAGGCGCTTAAGGTGGCATTCCATGTGCCGCCGGGCATCACCACCCATTGCGGTTTGCCGCTGCTGTCGTAAATATATAGCACGCTAAACAAGGTGTTGCCCTGCTGCGCAATGGTCGCACCCCAACCGTTTTCAGTTGGGCCTGCCCACCATAAATCTTGATAATCGAAAGGTTGCGCGGGCACGGCTTGCGAGCCCGCTTTTACGTCAAGGAGGCGTTTTAAAAATTCGTTATCTGACCACGTTCCACCGATTGCAAAACGCAACACGACCAGATCGCGCGAGGGAATAATGTACAGGCGCTGATTTAGCGCGCCCGCAGCCATAAACATATCGGACGGCACATCCGGTGCGGCGCGATCAATCACACTTACACTATTGACTGGTAGGGAATCAATAGTCTCGTTGTACGTGCCGCCGACGGGGCGATTCGACCACAGTGCTAAGCCATAACCAGAAAATGCAGGATTATTAAACGTAATGCATTCGCGCAAACGCGACTCACTCAATATTGTTTTACCCTCCCATTTTCCACCTTGCAACAATAGCTGCCCAAATTTTACCCACTCGCGCGCGCTGATATTCGCCCCTTGCGAAAGCGTTGCGCGGCCATGTGTGTCGAGCGTCCACGCCCCCACTTGCATACCGATGGGGTCAAACACCCGCGCCTGCAAATATTCCAAAACATCCTTGCCGCCCGTGACAGAAAAATCCGCGTTCAAACGACCGCCAGATTTCAATTCAAAATAAGCCGCAAAAGCTTGAAAAGTGCTGGGGCCATAGATCGCGGAATCACCCGGTGCTGTAGCCGAACGCGTAAAAATTGCAGCGCGATAACTATTGATGGTCGCCAAATCCGTGCCCGACGGCACGTCTGCCGACAAGCCGCTAGACAGCGACAACAATTGCCGTCCGGTAATTTGCGATTTCCAATTCGCTTGCGACGCCTGAATTGCAGCATTCGTGCGCCAAGGCGTAATTACATTAGCCACAGGCTCATCAAGATCAATAATGCCGTCGTCTTGCGCCGCCACCGCCAATGCGCACGCAAAGGTTTTCGTGCCGCTGTAAAGCGGATGCGTTAGCGCTTGACGAAAGCCATTTTGGTATTCCTCAAAAACAAGTTTGCCGCCCTGCATTACCAGCACGGCTTGGCCGTTGTTGGCGGCAGAATAGTCGGCGGCGGCGCGGGGGTTTAGGGGTTGAGCGTTGACCGTACAAGCAAAAAACCATGTCAGAAAAAAGGTGGTGATAGCAATAGCATTGTGCATGATGTGCGCCGTCAATTTAGATACCTTGATTCTATCCAAGGCATTCACTGGTCGCATACGAAATTAGTAACAAAGCGTATCTGCACCCAGTAAAATCACAATAAAAATGCCTGAAGACGCCCTATTTTAGGGCATCTTCAGGCATCAATTACAGCTAAAAACCAACTTAAATCAACACATTCAAAATCGCATTACCAATGCCCATTAACGCCGCTCCAGAAATTAAACCCGCGCAAATTGGCTCGCAGCCTTCTACCCAGAAGCCGTGGCCTTTGGTGCCTTTTTCAGCATTTTTCCGGCCCATCCACCAAAAAATCATGGCACCGACCCACATCATAAAGCTTGCTTCTGGCGGTAGCACCACACCTAGACCAACTGATACGGCGGATAACGGAAAGCGGCCTTTAGTGGCTACGCGCGTTACCTCAATGGCCAGCGCTGCAAAGGCGGCAAGCGCCATGGCGATAATGGCTGACGTGGGTAGGCTGGTAACGCCCTTAGCGATAATTTCGGCTACACCTTTCCACTGCAACGCACCGGGCATGGCAAACTGCTCGGACACAATAGTGGCAGTGGTGCGTAGGCCGTTTGCATCAGGTGGCAACATCAGTAAATAAAACAACGGTACGGCTGCGGCACAGCCCGCAATAATGCCAATGACGTGCCCTATTGCCTGATGACGCGGCTTGCCACCGAGCATGTAGCCGGGCTTAATATCGGACAGCAAATTAGCGGCATTAGAGGCAATTTCAGCCGTCATACCAGCGGGAATAAGGTTGCTGGCTGGGTTGGTGCGATCAATGGCGCCGATTGAAAATTGGGTAATTTTCGATAGCGCGCCCGTGGGCGTCCACGAGGTTAGCGCCATTGAATTAGTGGCAATAATGGTGAGAACAAAAATAAGCGGTAACGATATAAACGCGAGCAGCCAAGGCACACCAAAAAATACATGGGTGACCGTGGCACCAAGTACGCTAAAAATGGGCACGCCGATGTATGACACCCATAGCGGCACTTCAATATCTTTGAGTACATCAGGACCTGTGGCTTTTACCTGTTTTTCGGTCTTGCCCGTCAGCGCTTTCCACGCTTTGGTAAAAATTTCTGGCTTGGCAATTAGGCTAACGATGGAGCCTACTACCATCATCGACACGCCCCACCAGAGCGACCACTGGTTCACAATTTCACCACGTGAAATAGCCACCACGGTGCCATTGGCTAACGTACGCGGTGCAATATCGCCGTTTTGGATCATCATTGGGGCAAGGATAACGAAGTTTATAAATGCGCCTAGCAACACGCTGGTAGCTACCTTAATGCCCATCAGGCCGCCCACGCCGAGCATGGCCACATCAAACGTTAAACGTAAACCCAACTGCCGAATATCGGTGCCTAAAATTTTGGGTATCCACAGGCTTAATTCTGTCGCGTACTGATAGTAGTAGGTGTCCAAACGCTCATGTAAATGCCACGGCGCTTTCATGGTTGTCCATTTATCCATCATCAAAATTTTAAATTG